>JBBRBM010000034.1:0-37628 GCA_038205745.1 Verrucomicrobiota bacterium
TGGAAAATCACTTTAGCCGTTCCGTTTGTCGGGTTATTTGGATAGTAACATCCAGCCTTGAAGTAGAAGGTCGCGGTGTGCCAAGCGTCCGAAGGAGTTGACGCCAGGGGAACATCCGCTGGAGGAGGATACGGTACTCTAACTGATAGGAAATTGCTTTCTGGACGCTGTGCGGTTCAGGGAGAATTGCTTTTGCGTCGGGTTCATTGGCTGTGATTTTGCGCCATCACGGATCGTTGGCAAGCATCGCTTTCGTGGCTTTTGCAAGTTCGCGCCGGTTTTACCGGACGAGCGCTGCTCGCCGCAAGGAAACGGTCGGAAATCGCGCTGCCGGCGACCACCTCGGGGCGCACCCCACCGGCGGCGCATTCGCCGGCGTTTTACGCGGCGCACTGCGTTGGGTCAGTCGGTGAGGACGTTTTCGTAATCGGGCATGGGGTCCACGTCGTCGCACGGCTCGCGGGTTCACGGCCCGGCGTCCGCGTCCGGCGGCGCGCGGGCGGGAGCCAGCGCCGGGGTGCCGTTCCACTGGCCCAAGTGGCGCAGGATTTTTTCGATCACGACACGCTGGTCAATCACGGCGATGACGCGCATCTGATGCTGGCACTGCGGGCAGATGAGCGGGTCGGTGTGCCAGACTTGCAGGATGATGTCGCGCCACTTTTTCGAGGGCAGTTTGGCGGGCGGCGGCGGGGAACAGCCGGACGTAGTGCGACGCAGCCGCCACGGAAAGGAGCGCGGACATTCCTGTCCCCCCACCGGACGCAAGTGCGACCCGAAGCGGACAGGAATGTCCGCGCTCCAATCATTTGTTCGAAATGTGCTGGGTGCTGGCGGCCAGGAAATCCATCGGGGTGAAGACCTCGAAGTTGCGGTTGATTTTGGGATTGAGCCGGGAGCGGTAGATGATGGTGTCGGTGGGGGATTCCATGGTCATTTTTTGCACGGAGAAGGGATTTCTCAGGATGTATTGGGCGAGGTTCTCCAGTTCGGCCTTGTTTTCCGGCGGGACGAGATCGCCGGCGTGGAGGTTGAAGCCGGAGTGTTTCCAGGAGAGGAGGACTTGGACGCGTTCGGGCGGGAGGAGTTTCAGGGCGAAGTGGCGGTGAGCGCAGAGCCACAGGGGTGACTTCTTCAGGTTGCGGGCGCGGTAAAGTTGCATGAGGCACCTGCAAGTACATCGGCACGCCGCCGCGCGATCGGAAGCATGGGGCGCGGAGCGAGAAGAGGAAGGCGCAGGAACGATGATCCTGCCGCCCCTTCAGGGCTTGGGTGGCTTTGATTGCGTTAACCCAGCGATGAATCGCCGGGCTATTTTCGAGAGTTCCTGACGGGACTTTTTGCAGGCGAAGATTGCCAAGGCGCTGGCACCCGGCGGCCAGGGGAAGGTGTTCTGTCCGGATTGCGGCCAACCTCTGTCACCCCTTCGTTTCCGGCGCCGCCGGCGGGGCCAGGATCATGACGGACGGCCGGGGCGGTTTCATGCTCCGCCCCGGGGCCCAGCCCGGCACCAGCTCCACCTCCAGCCGCAGTTCCTCCTTGTCCCCACGGCTGGGGTCGTCCTTGAATTCCGCCGCGTTCAACCCCGCCGGGTTTCCCCGTGCCATCGCCCGCCAATCCCGATACTCCTGCGTCATCCCTGCCCGGAATCGCCGCTGCGCAAGCTGTTCATCCAGGGCCGGCCCCAGCTTGAAGTCCTCCCGCGCGCTCTCGCACCATTGCGTGAAGGAATCCATCAGCGCCGGCAACCGCTGGCGGGGCGGGTCCCCGTCCGCTCGGGCGGCGGCCCGGAACAGCAGTTCCAGCGTGTCCTGACACCGCGCCAGTCGCTCGGCTTGGGCCTCGTCCGTGCCGCTCCACTCCGTGCCCTGGTGTCGCTCGAAATCCTCCTTCGTGTAAACGTGGGCGTCCGCCTCCTGGCTGAACGGCACGCTGACCTCGAGTCGCAACCTCCGCCCATCCACCCCCGTCACCAGCGCGATGCGCCGCGCCAGCGTCGCGGAAAGCTCGTTGCGCCCCGTCTCCCAGCTCACCACGGCGTCTTTGGACACCCCGATCATCACCGCAAATTCCGCCTGCGTCAGACCGATGATCTTCCGGAGCGCCCGCACCGCTTCGTTGGCATGTAATCGTTTCATTATAGTAGTTTTAAAAAAACTACAACAAAAAGGCTTACCGAGTCAACTTTCATGATTTTGTTGTAGAGATGTGAATGCTACAATAAACACTGATGCACACGCCAAACTCGTTTCTGACGGATCGCAGCCCGGCTGGAGCGATCGCCCGAACGGAACGGACAGCCCGGCGATTGGCGAAGGCGGCCCTCCGCCTGCGCCCGTCTTCCCGCGTGTTCCTGGCGAAACCCCGCGTGCCTTCAGTGCCTTCATGACCTACTTCCAAATGGGCCACGGACGTTCCCTCGCGGCCGTGGCCGACAAGCTCGGCGAATCCCCCGGCACCGTGAAAAACTGGTCCAGCAAATATGACTGGGCGGAGCGCCTCCAAAAATATCAGGCCGGCCTGCTGGAGGCGCAGGCCCGCCAGCACGCCGCCCGCCGCCTCCAGCAGGCGGCGGATTGGCACCGCCGGCGGGGTGATTTTCGCGAACAGGAGTGGGTCGCCGCTCAGAAATTGATCGCCGTGGCCCAATGCTTCCTCGAAACCTGCGGCGACGACGAGGTGCGCCGCATGACGCTGGCCCACGCGTCCAGGGCTTTGCAGGTATCCTCCGCGGTCGCCCGCTCGGCCATCGCGGGCGCCGAGCTTCCCCCATCCTCTGAAATCGGTTTGTCTCCCGTCCAGCAGCAGCTCCTGGCCGGCATCACTCGCATTTACGGGGCGTCCGCACCCGTCGCCTCGTCGCCAGCCCCAGACACTCAACCCACCACCACATGAATCTCGTAGCAGCCGACGTAAGGAGGCTCATTCTTCTTCGGACAGAAGGTATCAGAGCCTCCTTACGTCGTCTGATACAGTTTTGGACGAACCTCTTCGGATTTCGAATTTCGGATTAGGACTATGCACTTTATTCCCCTTGGCCGCAATTTGGCCCGACAGATTGTGCGGCGGCGGACCGCCAGACACAACATGCAGCGGGTAGGGGAATAAAGTGCATAGCCCTATTTCGGATTTCAACTTCACCCATGAACCAACCTATGTTTGATCCTGATCAATTCGCCCGGGACGGCCGGCAAGCGGGCTGCACCCCCGACCAGATGGAGAATTTCATCCGCGCCGGCATCCTCCTCCAACCGCGTCAGCTCGCCGCTAGCGCCGCCGCCCGTCTCTGCGATCAACCGGAGGGACCGGAAGCCGTGGGTTATGGGGGCGCGCGCGGCGGCGGCAAATCCCACTGGCTTCTCGCCCAGTTGGGGGCCGACGATTGCCAGCGCGTCCCCGGGCTCAAGTGCCTCCTCCTGCGCAAGGTCGGCAAGTCCAACACCGAGAATCTGGAGGATCTCCGCCGCCGTGTCCTGCCCGCCCTCCCGCACACGTTCAACAGCGCGCGCGCCACTCTCCTCTTCGAGAATGGTTCCCGCATCGTGGCCCGCCATTACCAGCACGAGAAGGAGATCGACGCCTTCCTCGGCCTCGAATACGACGTCATCGGCATCGAGGAGGCCACGACCCTGACCCAGCGCAAATACCAGGACATCCGCACCTGTCTGCGCACCTCCAAGCCCGGCTGGCGTCCCCGTCTCTACACCACCACCAATCCCGGCGGCGTCGGCCACGATTGGTATTACCGCCTGTTCATCCTGCCCTATGAGCGCGGCGCGGAGTCCGCCACGCGCTTCATCCCGGCCCGCGTGGACGACAACAAGTTCCTCAACCCCGAATACAAGCGCATCCTCGGCGAGACCACCGGCTGGCAGCGTCAGGCGTGGCTGGACGGCAACTGGAACATCGCTTCCGGCGCGTTCTTCCACACCTTCCGCCACGACGTCCATATCATCAAACAATACGACCCCAACCGCATCACCGAGTGGGTCGCGGGCATGGATTACGGCTTCACTCATTACACCGTGGTCCTGCTGGCCGGCCGCGATGAAGACGACAACCTGTTCATCGTGGATGAACACGCCGAGCGGGGCTGGGTCCCGCAGCGCCATGCCCAGGCCATCAAAGAGATGTGCCAGCGCCACCGGCTCTTTGTCGGCAACCCTCATGCCTCACCCGTCGGCGAAGCCACCCGGATGCGCATGCGCTTCGATCCGCCCTACGCATGGCGCCTCCGCCAGATCTCTGCGGGGGGCGACCTATTCAGCACCCAGCCCAATGGCAGCACTCTGGCGGCCGAGTTCTCCAACCTCGGGGTTTCCATCCGCCCGGCCAACACCAACCGTGTCCAGGGCTGGGCCGAAATTCAGCAGCGCCTCGGCGACCCCGAGGCCGGCTTTCCACCCACTCTCTTCATCCATGAACGCTGCCGCCGCCTCCTCGACACACTGCCCTATCTGCAACACGATCCGGACCATCCCGCCGATGTCCTCAAGATCAATGTCAACGAGGAGGGTCTCGGCGGCGACGATGCCGCCGACGCCCTGCGCTACGTCGTGGCCACCCCCATCAACCGCTGTTATGTCACGAAACTCCGCGGACTCTAATTCCATGCACTTCGGGGAGCACGCCCGCCCCGGGTGTCGCTGGACGCGCCCTCGCGGCCAGCATTTTTGGATGCCCACGGCTCACGGCTACCCGTCTCCCGCGTCCGTTGAACGTTTGGACTTCCCGCCAGATTTTATTTTCCGGTCACCGCAGGTCACGTTTGGTCATCCGGAGTCATCTCCGCGACCCGAACCACGACCGTGCCACTCCTTCACTGCCTCCGCGCCACAACCCGGTTCGGACGTGGCGTCACGTCCGTTCTTGAACCATTCCTGCTGCATCCGCCTTCGTTCCCCGGGTCATGGCCCGCGGCAGGCCCGTGAGTGTGGAACCACACCCCTGCCTTGGTTATCCAAGAAAAAGCCGCCCCAGTTACCCGGGGCGGCTTTCATGAATCTAATCAGCGGCACTCTACCGAGTCGCCGCTACGATGGTCGGCTACTTTTTCTTCGCCGGCTTTTTGGCCGCGGCGCGCTTCTCTTCGATCGCAGCCTGGGCCGCCGCGAGGCGGGCGACGGGCACGCGATTGGGCGAGCAGCTCACATAGTTCAGGCCGATCTTGTGACAGAACTTCACGGAATCGGGATCGCCGCCGTGTTCGCCACAGATGCCGAGCTTGATGCCAGGGCGGGTCTTGTTGCCCTTTTCCACAGCCATCTTCATGAGCTGGCCGACGCCGACGGTGTCGAGTGTGGCGAAAGGGTTCTTCTTGAAGATTTCATTCTCCACGTAAGGCATGAGGAACGAGCCCATGTCGTCGCGGCTGATGCCGAGCGCGGTCTGGGTGAGGTCATTCGTGCCGAAGCTGAAGAACTCAGCCGTCTGCGCGATCTCGTCCGCCGTGAGGGCACCACGAGGTACTTCGATCATCGTGCCGACCATGTAGGGGAACTTGATCTTCTTCTCGGCCATGACTTCTTTCGCGACGCGATGAACGATCTCGACCTGGAGATCGAGTTCCTTCTTGAAGCCGACGAGCGGGATCATGATCTCGGGTTTCACCTTGATGCCCTGCTTGAGCACGTCCGCCGCTGCTTCGAACACGGCGCGGGCCTGAGTCTCAGTGATCTCGGGATACGCGATGCCGAGGCGGCAGCCGCGATGTCCGAGCATGGGGTTGAACTCGTGCAACGCCGCGACGCGCTTCGCGATTTTCTCAGCAGTCACGCCGAGCTTCTTCGCGAGATCTTCCTGCGCCTTGGCTTCGTGCGGGACGAATTCATGGAGCGGGGGATCGAGGAAACGGATCGTGGCCGGGAATCCCTTCAAGGCTTTGAAGATGCCGGTGAAGTCGTCGCGCTGGTAAGGCAGCAACTTCGCGAGCGCTTTCTTACGGGCAGCAGTCGCCTCTTTGGCGCGCTCTGCTGGATCATTGGATTCCCCATCTGCGAGAATCATCTCGCGCATGGCATCGATGCGATTGCCTTCGAAGAACATGTGCTCAGTGCGGGTGAGGCCGATGCCAACCGCGCCGAACGCAAGGGCGTTCTCGGTTTGCTCGGGCGTGTCAGCGTTGGTGCGGACCTCCATGCGCGTGACCTTGGAGCACCACGCCATGAGCTGTTGGAAGCTCTTGAACTTCTCGGTCGCCTGCGCGGCTTTGTCGCCTTGCTGCATTCCCGTGATGATCTCGGACGGTTGCGTCTTGAGTTGGCCGCCATAGACGGTGCCGCTCGTGCCGTCGATCGACATGAAGTCGCCTTCCTTGAAGGTCTGACCCGAAGCCGTGACGGTCTTGGCGCTGTAATCGATATCCAAGCCACTCGCGCCGCACACGCAGACTTTGCCCATCTGGCGGGCAACGAGTGCTGCGTGCGAACTGACGCCACCTTTGGCAGTCAGAATTCCTTCGGCAGCGATCATACCGCGAAGGTCTTCCGGCGACGTTTCGTTACGAACGAGGAGAACTTTCTCGCCACGTTCAGCAGCGATGACGGCGCGGTCTGCATTGAGATAGACTTTGCCGGACGCAGCGCCGGGACCAGCGGGGAGGCCCGTGGCGACAGCTTTCGCTTTCTTCACGTCAGCGACGTCGAAGACAGGCGCGAGCAATTGTTCGAGCTGATCGGCGGGGTTGCGCAGGATCGCGGTTTCCCAGTCGATGAGCTTCTCCTTCACCATGTCCATCGAGAACTTCAGCGCGGCCATGGCGGTGCGCTTGCCGTTACGCGTCTGGAGCATGAACAGCTTGCCTTCCTGGATCGTGAACTCGATGTCCTGCACGTCCTTGAAATGTTTTTCGAGGAGCGCGCGAACCTTCATGAGTTCCGCGAACGCCTGCGGCATCTGCTCCTTCAACTTCGAAACGGGTTCCGGAGTGCGCACGCCGGCGACGACGTCTTCGCCCTGGGCGTTGATGAGGAACTCACCGTAGAATTCGTTGGTGCCGTTGGCCGGATTGCGTGTGAACGCCACGCCCGAGCCGGAGGTTTCACCGGTATTACCGTAAACCATCGCCTGCACGTTGACCGCGGTTCCCCATTCCGTGGGGATGTTGTATTTGCGGCGATAAACGGTCGCACGATCGTTCATCCAGGAACCGAACACAGCGCCTGCCGCGCCGCGAAGCTGGTCCCACGGATCATTCGGGAACGCCTTGCCTGTGCGCTCTTTGATCAGCGCCTTGAAACGCTTCACGAGCTCCTGCTGGTCTTGAGCGGTGAGCTTCGCATCTTCGATGTCCGCGTGATACTTCTCGTGCTTGAAACCTTCGATCACCACTTCGAATGGCTCGTGATCTTCACCGGCGCGCTTCTGCACGTTCATCACCACGTCGCCGTACATCTGGATGAAGCGGCGATAGCAATCCCACGCGAAGCGCTCGTTCTGCGTCGCCTTTACGAGTGAAAGAACCGTCTGGTCATTCAGGCCGAGGTTCAGAATTGTGTCCATCATGCCGGGCATCGAATCACGCGCGCCGGAGCGGACGGAGACGAGCAGGGGCATTGCCGAGGTGTCGCCGAACTTGGTGCCCATGGTCTTTTCCATGGTGGCCATGCCAGCGTTCATCTCCGCCTGGAGTTCCTTCGGGTAAGTCTTCTTGTGCGCGTAATAATACGTGCAGACCTCGGTGGTGATGGTGAATCCGGGAGGAACCGGGAGACCAATGCGCGTCATCTCAGCGAGGTTCGCGCCTTTGCCGCCGAGCAGTGGCTTCATGGAGCCATCTCCGTCGGCTTTCTTATTTCCAAATGTGTAAACGTATTTCGGTGCTTTTGCCATAGAGTTGAAATTTCCGGCGCGAATATTTAACCGTGGGCCGCCCCGAAAATTGAGGCGCGAGCGTAGCAATCAACAGGGGGGTGTCAACGACGACTTGGGCGCAAGGGCTCGTTTCGCAAAATACAACGTGAGAATAGCAACCAATGGCGAAAAGCCCCGTCAATACAGCTCATTTCTCACGTCCTCTCCGCTTTTCCTTCCCGTCTTGAGTGAAGATGTTGAACAGCAGGATCACGCCGCCGAACGCCGCCAGCGAAAAGAATATCATTGCCAGTCCGGGATAGCCCCACACCGTGAAATCCGTGGGCACGCGCATCAGCAAGGCGGCACCCACAATCATCGCCCCGAGGATGAGCCCGGCTGTGATGCGATTGGCGGTTTGATTGATCCCTTGCAGGATCAGGTGTCGATCGCGCGGGCGGATTTTCAGTTCGAGCTGCGGGTCCGCCATGGAGTCGAGGATGTTCGACAAGCGCGTGGGCAGCGCGCCAAGGAATTCCTTCACCTCGAGCGCCGATGAAAACATTGCTGCTGATGTGAACTGGCTCTTCATCCGCTGCTGGAGAATTTCCGAAACGTTCCGCCGAATGGCACCGTTTGGATCGAACGCGGGATCAAGCGTGCGCCCGACCTGATCGAGTTGAAGCAATGTCTTGCCGAGCATCGTTAACTCGGTTGGCACGAGAAGCCCGCTTTCAGCAGCGGAGCGGCAAACTTCCAGAATGGTGGAGCCGACTTCGATCTGGGAAAGCCGACTGCCTCTCTGCTCCGCGATCAATTGACCGATGTGCCGGCGGAATGCTGGCTCGTCGAACCGATCCGCCGTCTCGCTGATGTCGATCGCGATCGTCGCCGCTTCCTCGCTGCGCCCGTCGGCGATCGCGAGCAACAAGCGAATCAATTTGTCCTGCATTCCCGGCGCGAGCCTTCCGACCATGCCGAAGTCCAGTAGTGCGATCTCTTTTTTGTCCGTGAGATACACGTTGCCTGGATGCGGATCGGCGTGGAACAAACCATCGACGAGCACTTGCTTCAGGTAAGCCTTGAACAATTCCTCGGCCAGCGCGGCGCCATCCAGATCGATCCTCGCGAGCGATGTGAGCTTCGTGATTTTTCGGCCCTCGACATATTCCATCGTGAGCACCGAGTGAGTGGTGTAGTCGGCGATCGGTTGCGGGATGCGGATGTGCGGAAAGTCTTTCAAGTTCTCCCCGATCACGCGCAGGTTTCCCGCTTCGCGCTGATAATCCAATTCGTGTTCCAACGTGCGCTCGAATTCTTCCAGCACATTCTCGAACTGATAACGCCGCGCCAGCTTTGTGTGCTGCTGCAGCAACTCGACGATCTCCTCGATCACTTCGAAATCCCGCGCAATCTGCTCGCGGATGTGTGGCCGCTGGATCTTGACCACCACCTCGCGTCCATCGCGCAGCTTCGCGCGATGCACCTGGCCAAGCGACGCTGCGGCCAGCGGCTCGGGATCAAACTCAGCGAACGCCTTCGATAACCGCACGCCGAGTTCCCGCTCCACCGTTTCTTCCACTTCAGCGAACGAGAATGGCTTTACCCGATCCTGAAGTCGTGCGAGCGCACGCATGTAGGGAGCCGGCACGATGTCAGGACGGCTGGAAAGAATCTGCCCGATCTTCACGAATGTCGGCCCCATGGCCTCGAGATCGTTCGCGAGTTCTTCCGGGGCCGGGCCGGGGCTGTCGCCGTTGTTGTTTGAGAACGTCACGAAACGGTTCGTGGGCCGGAAAACATCGGAACCCGTGTATTTCAAAACGAGCCGAGTCAACTGTGCGTACCGTTTCCAATGCTGTGGTTTGAATGAAAGTGTCATGACCTGCTCCTTGTTCCCCCTTTGAGAATCTGAGCCAACTTATGGCTATCCTGCCCAAACACAAGGCGCTGCTACGGGCAATCCCGTGTTGATGTGCGATCCAATCGCGCAATTGAATGCGGACATGAAGACGTTCTCCCCCGGAGTGTTTCTATTGTGCGGCTGGTTTTGCGCTTCCGCCGCGACAATTGAATTGGGCACCGTCGCGGACACGACCCTCTTTATCGGGACGATCAATCCCGGCTCGTCGAGCGGTCCGGAATTGGTCGCGGGTGTCACTCCTCAAAATGGAGTGGGACATGTGTTGCTCCAGTTCAACCTCGCGCCGGTTCCCACCGGTGCCGTGATCGATTCCGCCTCGGTGTCCCTTACCATCACGAAGAAGTCGCAGGTCGCGGCAGCGCCTCACAGCTTTGGGCTGCACCGTGTTGCGCGCAGATGGGATGAAGGGCAGGCGACATGGACGGCGGCGGCGACAGGTGTTCCGTGGACAACTGCCGGCGGCGATTACGAAGGTGATGCCAGCGCAAGCGCAACGCTTGATCTTGGTCCTGGAACCTTGAGTTCGGCGGAGCTCGTGGGGGACGTTCAGGCTTGGATCAGCGGAAGCGTGTCGAATAATGGATGGCTTCTGCGCGCATCGGATGAAGGCCTCAACCAATCTGGCCGCCGCATCGCCTCGCATGAAGCCGGCGATCCGATTTCACGGCCCAAGCTCACGGTCACGTATCACCTTCCCGAAGTGGCGACATCGATTGTGAACGCGCGTAGTGCGGGAGGCATCTTTCGGTTCGATTTCCAGGCATCGGCTGGAAAAAATTACGCGGTGGAGTTCCTGGATCAAATCGGCGATGCGTGGCGATCGTTGACGAACGTCAGCGCCACCTCAGACTTGTTGGTGAACATTTCTGATGCGATCACGAACTCGCTGCGTTTCTACCGCGTCACCAACGCGCCGCCGACCACTCCCTGAAGCGAGCGTTCGGCGTTCTTCTGCTCGAACTCCTTGCACCAGCCCTTGATCTCGGTGTCGTTGAAGATCTTTCCGATCACGCGGCGAAGAAGTCCTTTGAGGCTCGCGTTTTCGAGTTCTTGCAACGAACGGATCGCTTCCTCTTTGTAAGTCTCCAGCAACGTGCGGGCGCGATCGTCTGCCTTCAACTCGGAGTAGAGCGATTCGATGTGATCGAACGAAGTTCCAGCCGGCAACTCGCGGCGCCACACTGAGGCGAGCAATTGCTTCTGAGCGTCCTTCGCTTTCTCGTGTGCGACCGCAAGCAGGAGGCTTGGGCGAAGTCCGGCGATGTCGTTCGTCTCGCCGCCCGTGCCGAGATCGCTCAAGTCATCGCGAATCTGGTAGGCGATACCCAGCGCTTCGCTGTAATCGCGCAATACGTCGGAGACTTCTTCGTGAATCTCGACGCCCGCGTAGATTGCGCCAAGCCGCAGCGCCACTTCGAAAGCAGGCGCTGTCTTCTTGCGAAAAATATCGAGCACCTGAAGCGATGTCATCGGCTCGGGTTTGCGCGCCCAGCAAAGCTCGGCACCCTGGCCACGGCACAACTCGCGTTGTCCGCGCGCGGCGACGAGCAACATCTCGGCTTTCTGCTGTGCGGAAAGTTTCGTCTCGCCAATCAGTCGATAACCTTCGCCGATCAGCAGATCACCGACATTCAACGCGACGGCGACACCGTATTCTTCGTGCAACGTTTTCTCGCCGTAGCGCTGCGCATCGTTGTCCTCGATGTCGTCGTGGATCAGCGACGCTTTGTGGAAACACTCGACCGCAATGGCGATCTTGCGGAGGTCATCCGGCAACGTGCCGCCGGCATCTTGCCGGCCCGGCGAGACGCCGGGGGCACGCTGAAGCGCGCGATAAGCCGACACCGTGAGAAACGGACGCCATCGCTTTCCGGCGCACATGAGCCAGTCGCGCGCGATCTTTTCGGTTTCACCCTGCGCGTTGCCCATGATCAGGTCGAGCGTTGCGGGTGCGAACCAGAAGTCCACTTCATCGCGCACCACACCAAGATCAAGACGCCGCGTTGTGTCGTCGCTGCTCAGGTGGATGTATTCCCAAACCCAATCGAGATCGACCGTCGTATCGATGCAATCATCCTGAAGCAGGGGAACCGCGACTCCGGGAATCGCCGCGGCTTCCATGTACGGAAACGCACGCTCCAGCACCGGCAGGCAGCTCACGCCCACGATCGCTTCGATTTTTCCTGTCTGAATCAGCGACATCACGATCGCCGAGCCTTCCGCCACGAGGACGGCGTAGCCAAGTTTCTCCGCCTCGGCCTGCAAATCCTGGATGGTGCAAAGCCCGCACTGCTTGCACAGCAAACCAAACTCATCAAAGGGCGCGGGACACTTCGCCTCGACGCGCAGGCATTTTGGAAGCAGCAATAGACGGCGCTCGAACGGCACTTGCGCCAGCGCTTCACGCCACATTTCGTTGCTGATCAAGACACCGACGTATTCGCGGTAGATCGCATCGCACCCGAGCATCTGCACCACGCGATCGGCGTGGACCTTCAATTCGTCCGCGGGCAGCGGCGGCACCGGATTGTACTCCGCCACGTAATTGCGGATGGTGTGAAGGATGCGACTGCGTTCAGCAGGCGTCTGAGGAATGTTTTTCTTCGGAGCGCGAAAACGCTGCTGCACGACGTGCTTCGGCACGGAAAACCCGATCGGTTGCGCGATAGAACTCATGTTCAGCTGTTGTCCCTGTTAATGACTGCGTCCCAATGGACGTCGTTACTCTGAACTGCTTCAATTCAACGAGCAACGTTTGTTCGATGAAGAGAGCGGAATTTGCGCCCGGTGGTTACGGAAGCTTTTCTGGGAACCATCGATGAGTGGTGTCGCTGTCGACCGTGCCTTTCACTCTCGAAGCGGTTTGCGGAATGGTATTGTGTGCTAAGGTTGTCCCGAACAAGGAGAAAAGGGTTAATTATGAAATCAATATTCATTGCCGTGCTTGCCGCGGCTGTCTTCGTGGGTTGTGACCAACAGAAAGCGGACATCGAGACGAGCAAGGATGCCACGCAGAAATCTATTGAGGGACAAAAGGACGCCGTCGACGCCGCTGCCAAGGACACCAAGAAGCAGGCTGAAGTTTCCGCAGATGTGGCCAAGGCACAGCTCGAAGCCGAAAAGAAGAAGGTCGAAGCCCAGGCCGAAGCAGACAAGGCCAAGGTGGACGCGCTTAAGAAATAAGCGCCACGCGCGGCTCCATTTTTTACACGGCAAGGTGACCGAGTGCGAGTAGACCGTAGAAGGTGTACTCGCAGTCGAGATGGTCGTCGGTCCAATTGCCGTGGAACCCGCCGTCGTTCGTCCAGAGCGAGTCGATGAAATCGAGGCACGGCTCCTTCACACGATCCACGGGCGCGCCGAGCGACGCTAAAGAATGTAGCGCGGTCGCCGTGGAGAGCAGGTCAGGAATCGGAGCCTCAGGGATCGCCAGAAAGCCGCCTTGCGGATGTGCCCGTGCCAGCAACCATTCCGCCGCGCGTTCCGGCACAGATGCACCGAGAGCGCGAAGCACTGTGATCACGGCCGCTGTTGCGTTGGTTGCGCCGATCTTGCCGAACAGCGGCAGCACTTCATTCGTCCACGCGCCGTCCGCCGTCGCGAGATGTTGAATTGATTCGAAAAGCCGATCCGGCTCCGGCACGCGTGCGCTCAAATCCTGAAGCGCTGACACGGCGAGGAACGCTCCGTAAGCAGTCCCGCGGGCACTGTTGGGCGTTTGACTGAAACCACCATCGCGCGCACGAAACTTCATGATGTGATCTAGAAATGTGCTGGCGGATTGCAAGTCGTCGGCGCGTTTCGTCGCTCCGAGGCATCGTATCAACGCGCAGAGATGAACAAAGTCGAGCCGCTCTGGATCAAAGTTTCCGGCGAACTGCCGCACTCGTTCTGATGGCAGTCCTTGCTGCAACGCCATCAGCGCGTCGATTCCAAACACCGTGTAATACAAGTCGCTCTTGCCCACGCGGTCCTTGAATCCGCCGTCGTCGTTCTGCTGCGAGCGTATGAAGTTCGCCACGAGTTCCGTCGAATCGCCCAGCATCTTCGGCGCGAGGCGCGCGACCTGGAGCATTTCGAGCCGGATGCTCATCGGATCAGCGGCGCAATACCTTCTTTAGTGCGTCGATGCACCGGGCGTTCTCCGCCGGCGTGCCGACCGAGATGCGAATCCACTCGGGCATCTGGTAGCCCGCCATCGGACGCACGATCACGCCAAGCTTCTGCAGTTCGCCGAAAACACGCTGGCCATCACCGACTTTGACGAGAATAAAATTGGCCGCGGACGGAACGTATTCGAGCCCCAGTTCGCGGAAGTTCGTCTCATAGAATTTGAGCTGCGCCAAATTGTTCGTGCGCGTGCGCTCGACGTGCTCGTCGTCGTCCAATGCGGCGAGCGCAGCAGTTTGGGCGAGCAGGTTTGTATTGAATGGCTGACGGATCTTTTCCAACGCCGAAACCAACTCGCGCGAACCGATGCCGAAGCCGATGCGAAATCCGGCGAGACCGTAAATCTTCGAGAACGTGCGCATCAACAGCAGGTTCGGTTTCGCGCCGTTGCGCACCCGCGGGACCAGATCGAGCGCGCCCGGCAGAAATTCGATGTACGCCTCGTCCATCGCCAGCAGCACATGCGGCGGCAGCGCGTCGATGAATTGCCGCACGTCGGCATCGCTGGCGTGCGTGCCCGTCGGGTTGTTGGGATTGGCGATGAAGACGATTTTCGTCCGCGGCGTAATCGCGCGCAGCATCGCCGGAAGATCGTGCCCGTAATTTTTCGCGGGAACCGTGACGAGCCTGGCGCCAAAGAGCGCCGTTACGATCGGATAAACCGCGAAGCAATACTGCGACACGATGACTTCCGATTCGTTGTCCAGCAACGCGTGACCAATGAACTCGATGATGTCATTCGAGCCATTGCCGAGGATCAAATTCTCCGGCGCGACGGACAGTTTCGTCGCGAGTTTTTGTTTCAGGTAGAAGCCGCTTCCGTCGGGATAGAGATGCGCATGGCTCACGGTTTTCTCGACCGCTGCGATCGCGAGGGGTGACGGGCCGAACGGATTCTCATTCGACGCGAGCTTGATGATGTCCGCCGCGGGAAGTCCGAGTTCGCGCGCGACTTCCTCGATCGGACGGCCTGGGAGATAGACGGGCAACTGCGCCAGCACTTTGTTCAATCGCATATTCACAAGGCGTTCAAAATCTTCTTCACGTTCACGTGCTTCGCGACGAGGTCGCGGATGAGTTGAATCTTCGCGGTGTCATCGGGCCGTGTCTTCACGATCATGTCGTGGACCTGCGAGGCGACGGAATAGCTGTCCTGCTTCGCCAGCAGAACTGGAAAAGGCATCGCACGAATGACCTTCAGCACGTTTTCAGGAGGTCGAAGATTTCCGGTCAACACGATTCCCGCGAGCGCCATGTCGCTGGCGCAAAGCTCGGCAGCGGCGGCGAGCAGGATATCTTCGCGATCGCCAGGGATGATCACGAGCACGCCTGGTTTGAAGAATTGCATCGCGTTGTGAACGCTCATCGCGCCGATGATGATGTCCTCGACCATGTTGCCGAGTTGCATCGGCTTGTTGAGCAATTCGGTGTGCAACTCGTCGTGAATCAATTGCAATGTCGGCTGCGAAAGCACTTCGTGGTGCGGAATGACGCCGAGCAGATCCAGTCCCTTTCGCTTGAGTGCCTTGCTTACGAACTCGGTGATGTAATCCACTTTCTCCGGCAGCACCTTGTTCACGATCACGCCGATGATCTCGACGCCTTCCTTCTCGAAGAGCGCCTGGTTCAGCGCGACTTCATCGACGGGTTTGCCGATGCCGCCGCGCGTCACAATGATGACTTTGGCGCCGAGCACTTTCGCGACCTGCGCGTTCGACAAGTCGAACACGGAGCCCACCCCGGCATGTCCGCTGCCTTCGCACAGCACGAAATCTTTTTCCCACGCGACGCGGTCGAAGGCCTTCTGGATTTTGCGCAGCAACAGATCGTAGTTCGCAGACTCGATATATTTCCGCGTGAAATCCGGCTCGACGGCGATCGGGCTCATGTCGACGAGCGGACAGTTCAGCCGGTACACGCTGTCCATCAGCACGGTGTCTTCGTCGATCTTGTGCTCGGCGATTTCGATGAAGCGCTGGCCAACCGGTTTGATGTAGCCGACGCGCGGATAAAATTCCTGCAACGCCGCGAGGAGTCCGAGGGAGGTGGTCGTCTTGCCGTCATTCTGTCGCGTCGCGGCGATGAAGACGCGAGGTGTATCCGTGTTCATTGTTCGCCCGGCAAACGCTCGCCAGCCTTGGGATAAAGCTGGGTGTAAGAAATCGACTGCACGCCCACGATCGATGCCACGCCGAGAATGTCGTGCGTCGTCGATCCGCGGGAAACGTCCGCCGCAGGGCGATCGAGGCCGAGGAGAATTTGTCCGTAGGCGTGCGCGCGCGCGACGTGCTGAACGAGTTTGCTCGCGATGTTGCCGGAGTTCAGGTCCGGGAAGATCAGGACGTTCGCGCGCCCGGCGACTTTGCTTTCCGGCAATTTCTTCGATGCGATCTCCGGAATCAGCGCGGTGTCCACCTGGAGTTCGCCGTCGAAGTCTGCCTGCAAACCCTTTGCGTAAGCCTTCTGCTGGGCAAGCGCAGTGGCCGCCTGGACTCTGCCGATGCTCGGATGCGTGGCGCTGCCCTTCGTCGAGTACGACAACATCGCGACGCGTGGTCGCGTGCCGAGCAAATGACGCGCGAGATGCGCTGTTGAAATCGCGATGTCCGCGAGTTGCTCCACGTTCGGCTCAGGAATGACGCCGCAATCCGCGAGGAACATCACGCCTTGCTCGCCGAATCGCGTGTCCTCGACCTCCATGATCATGCAACTCGAAGCCGTGGTCGTTTGCGGCGCGACTTTGATGACCTGGAAAAGGGGACGCAGCGTACTGCCCATACGCTCGCTCGCGCCGGAAATCACGCCGTCGGCCTGATGCATCGCCACCATCATGGCGCCGAAGTAATTCGGATTGCGCATGGCGTCCCGCGCTTCTTCGCGCTGCACCCCCTTGCCACGACGCAAGAGCTCGTAGCGTTGCGCGAAGTTCTCGAGCTCCTCGCTGATGTTCGGATCAATGATGCGCACGCCTTCGAGCGAGATGTTCAAGTCCTGGGCGACTTGTTTGATCTTCGAGCGATCGCCGAGCACGATCGGCGCGCCCAGCTTGAGCGACGAATACTGCCGCGCGGCTTGAAGAATGCGCGGCTCCATGCCTTCGGGAAAGACCAGCCGCTTCGGATGACGTTGCAGCTTCTCAATGACTGTGGCGATGAATCGCATGGCGCGCAGAGAAGTAATAGAGCGCGGGCGAAAGTGCAACGGGGCAGTGGGCCACTGCCATTGAATTAGGGATGCGCTTCGGATTCGTAATCGTAATCCTGATCTTATTCGTAATCGAAAGCGGCCCGAGAAGATCAGGATTACGATTACGATTACGATTACGATTACGAACGCCATGCGTGGCCGACACCCAAGGGCTTGATTCAATGGCAACGGGGCAGTGATCAGTGAATCAGTAATCAGTGAATCAGTGCCGGGGAGTTGGCGCGGACATTCGTGCTGATTACTGTTTCACTGATTACTGATTACTGATTACTACTTCCGCCGAGAATATGAATTTGGACGAAGCCCAACGCAGCACCGTGAGCCAATGGATCGAGCAAGGGCTCAAGCTTTCCGAAATCCAGAGCAAGCTCGCCTCGGAGTTTGGCGTGAGCCTCACCTACATGGACGTGCGCTTCCTCATCGACGATCTGAAGCTGAAGGTGAAGGATACCGAGCCGCCCAAGCCGACCGCCACCTTCGGAGCGCCCTCAGCGACGGCTGTTCCCGCGGCTGCCGGTCCACCCGCCCAGCCCCTTGATCCCATGAGTCCTCCCGCAAGTGGCGGCGTCTCTGTGACCGTCGATCAACTCGCGCGGGCGGGAGCGCTCGTCAGCGGCAAGGTGAAGTTCAGCGACGGCAAAACCGCGGAATGGTATCTCGACCAGCAAGGCCGTCTCGGACTCGCCGCGTCCGAAAAGGGTTATCGTCCGTCCGAGCAGGACGTGATGGATTTTCAGAACCTGCTGCAGACGGAACTCGCGAAGCTGGGTTATTGAGCTTGCCGGTTTGCCGGCGCGTCGAGCGAAACCTCACCGCAGCGATTTCCGCAAAACCTCAGCGTCATGCGTCGGCGCCTGGCACGCGGTGCCAGTGCAAACGTAGGCGGTGGGCCGGCCATCTTTCGGTTGAAGTGTTTTGGCGAAGGACTCCACCGCGCCCGCGTTGCTCAACACGACTCTATTCGGCTGATACACCGAGTGCGCAGCGCGAAGCAGCGACTTGCCGGCGGGATTCAACACATCGCCAACGATCACGGCGCGGCGCGGTTCTTCGAATGCGAAGTCGAACGCGCCGAGCATGAACGGAACGGCTTGCGGCATTTGCTGCAAACGGTCGGCGAAGAGTTGAATCGTCTTGTCCGCAGCTTCGCGGAAATCTTTCCGCTCGGTGATCGCTGCGAGTCGCAGCAATGACATTGCGGCGACGGAATTTCCGCTCGGCTCGGCACCGTCGTAGTCGTCTTTAACTCGCAGGATGAGATCCTTCGCGTCGCCGGTGCTTTGCCAGAATCCACCGTGCTCCTTGTCGTAGAACCGCGCGACCATGCTTTCGGTGAGTTCGATTGCGAAGTCGAGATGCTCGGACTTCAGCGTGGCTTCGTAGAGATTGATCAGGCCGCTGAGAAGGAACGCGTAACTCTCGAGCAGTTGCGTGTTGTCGCGCTGCCCGTCGCGCCAGCGGTGGAACAACGTGCCCCCGGCATCTTGCCGGGATCGGGCGGCGGCCGCGGATGAAGTGCTGTTTGCCACGCCGAGTGCCGGACCCGGCAAGATGCCGGGGGCACGTTGGGGAGCCGCGACCCAGAGTTTGCTCTGGATGAACGCCACATTCTTTTCCGCCGCAGCGATGAAGCTCTGATCTCCGAGAACGATTCCAGCCCGCGCGACGGCTCCAAGCATAAGCCCGTTCCATGACGCGAGCACTTTGTCATCGAGGCCGGGCCGCACGCGTTTCGCGCGCGTCTGGAACAGCTTCTCCTTCGCTGACGCGAGAAGGCTTTCTTTGCCTTTGGCGGCATCGGGATTCGCGACGCTCAACACGTTTTGGTTCGGCAACGGCTTCGGATCGCTGTGGTCCACGAAGTTTCCTTCTTCAGTCACGCCGAAGTAATTGGTGGCGACGGCGAGTTCCTCCGCGGTGAGCAGTTGCTTTAACTCAGCGAGCGTCCAGCAATAGAATTTTCCTTCCTTGCCCTCGCTGTCGGCGTCCTCGGCGGAGTAGAAGCCGCCTTCGGGATGCGTCATGTCGCGCACGACGTAGCGCAACACATCGCGCACGACGTCGGCGTAACGCGCGTCGCCGCTGATGAGATACGCGTCGAGGTAGAGCTGCACGAGTTGCGCGTTGTCGTAGAGCATCTTCTCGAAGTGTGGCACGAGCCAGTGCGCATCGACGGAATAGCGCGAAAAGCCGCCGCCGATCTGATCGTAAATGCCGCCTGCCGCCATCTTGTCGCACGTGTGCAGGACCATGCGCTTCGCTTCGTCGTCGCCGAATCGCGCGGCGTAGCGCAGCAGGAATCGCGGATGACTCGGTGACGGAAATTTCGGCGCATTGCCCCAGCCGCCGTTCCTTTCGTCGTAGCCTTCTTTCAGCCGCAAGCCGGCGTTCATGAGCGTCGCTTTGTTCAGCGTCACACGATTTGTTGGCGCGCGTTCGGTGATCTCGGCGAGTTGCGCACTCAGGCTCTCCGCGGATTTTAGAATGTCATTCGCCTTTGTCTGCCACGCGGACGCAACCTGTTGCAGCACTTGAAGAAAACTCGGCCGGCCATACTTGGCTTCCGGCGGCCAATACGTTCCACCGAAGAACGGCTTGCGATCCGGTGTGAGAAAAACATTCAGCGGCCAGCCGCCCGAGCCAGTCATCGACTGGACGAACGTCATGTAAATCTTGTCCACGTCCGGGCGCTCTTCGCGATCCACCTTGATGCTCACGAAATGTTCGTTGAGAAATTTCGCCGTCTCTTCGTTCTCGAACGACTCGCGTTCCATCACGTGGCACCAGTGACACGTCGAGTAGCCGATGCTGAGGAAGATCGGCTTGTTCTCGCGCTTCGCTTTCTCGAACGCCTCGTCGCCCCAGGCGAACCACTCCACCGGATTGTGCGCGTGCTGGAGCAGGTAAGGGGACTTCTGTTGCGCGAGCCGGTTCGTGTGCTTGTGCGCCGCTGGATTCGTGGCCGTGGCTGTCATGGATGAAATTGGTTTTATGTTCTCCTGGTGGCAAGCCGCCAACATCAACAGCAACACCATGCTGCCGACCGCGCCCGCCTTGTTGTTCCCAAACACCGGTGGACACTAGAACGCGCACGCGGCGCGGGCAAATAGTGAGTGACGGAGCGCCGTTCTCCGGGTCTCCGCGGTCTCCGGCCCGGCGTAATATCTGCACCGTGCCCGCGCCGGGTCGGAGACCCGCGCTCCGAACGTGTAGTGGGGCAGACGTCTCGTCTGCCGATTGTCCACTGGCCGTCCCGGCTGGTGTCTTCTGCAGCCCAGAGGGCCGCAGGACGATCACAGGCGAGACGCCTGCGCCACTCCAAAAGAGTTTTCCTCGTCTCGGATACGTCACATCCCTACCGTCCCGCGCGTGCAGGATGAAAGACGATGGGAATTGCTCCCCATGTGCCGTTTGATGGCGCTGATTTGTATCAGCGTGCTGGTGGGGTCGCTCCTAGTGCAAACATTCGGCCAGCAGTTGAGTCAGAGTCTTCACGTGAGTGATGAATTCATAACGCACCTGTTCGCTTTCGTGACGCTGCATGGATTCGCGCTCTTCTGGATGTGGATATTTCTCTCGGAACACGATGTGTCGTGGACGGAAGGTTTTGGCTTCAACAAGGCTCCTCTTCGCAGCATTGGCTTGGGATTGCTCGTTACGGCGATCGCTGTGCCGATCGCCATGCTCGTCATTGGCGGTGGCGTATCGGCGCTGTTAAAAGCAGTCGGGCTGAACCCCGAAGTGCAACGGACCGTGACGCTCATCAAGGAGAACCAATCCGTTCCGCAACTCTTCGTGCTTGGCTTCGCCGCAGCGGTGCTCGCGCCGATTGCCGAGGAATCAATCTTTCGCGGGGTGCTGTTTCGAGCGCTGTATCAGCGGGGACACAGGGCCATCGCGTGGATCGGCACGTCGCTGCTTTTCGCGCTGATTCACTTCAATCTCGCCGCGTTCTTTCCGCTGGTGTTTCTCGCGTTGGTGTTCGCATGGCTTTACCACCGCACGGGCAACCTGCTTGCATCGATGGCGGGCCATTTTCTTTTCAACGCGTTAAACTTCTGGTTGCTCGTTGCTCCGCCGAAATGGTTGGAGAAAATCTTGAACCAATGAACGAACGCGAACTCATCTCGCGACTCATTCCGTCGCTGCCGCGAAACGACTCCGTAGTCGTCGCCGCTGGCGACGACTGCGCGGTGCTCGATCTTGGCGTGCCCAACGAATACGTGCTCTTCAAAACCGATGCGGTGGTCGAAGGCGTTCACTTCACCAGCGACGCGCCGATGGAGAAGGTCGGGCACAAGGCTCTCGCGCGCTGTTTAAGTGACATCGCTGCAATGGGCGGCAAAGCAAACTCCGCGCTCGTAACGCTGGCGTTGCCGAAGACGTTTGACGTGTCGAACGTGGACCGCCTCTACGCTGGCATGAACGCGCTCGCGTCGGAACATGGCGTCGCGATCGTGGGTGGTGAGACCACGACGAACCCTGGCCAGATGCTCATCTCGATCGCACTGCTCGGCACTGTTGCAAAAACGAAATGTGTCCTGCGCTCAGGCGCGAAAGCGGGCGACGGCATCTTCGTCACCGGAAAACTTGGCGGATCCATTCAAGGCAGGCATCTGGACTTCGAGCCACGGTTGCGCGAGGGACGCTGGCTCGCGGAGCATTTCCCGATTCACGCGATGATCGATCTTAGCGACGGACTCGCGAGCGATCTTCGACACATCCTTCACGCGAGTAATGTCGGCGCAGAGCTATTTTCCGCCGCCATTCCGATCAGTCGCGAAGCCAGACTTGCGGCCCGCGCCGAATCCTCAGCGAAGCCGCCGCTGTTGGCAGCACTGACAGACGGTGAAGATTTCGAACTGCTGTTTACGATCCCGCCGAAGACTTCTGTCGCGCTCGTCGATGCGTGGAAGAAGGAGTTTCCAAAATTGCCGCTCAGTTGCATCGGCAAGATCGCGAGCGAGCCGGGCATTCGCTTATGCGATAAGAACGGCATCCGTCCATTAAACGTCCATGGCTACACTCATTTCGCACAGCCCTGAAGAGACGCTCGCGATCGGCGAAGCGTGGGGACGCGAAGCGCGGCGTGGCTGGGTCATCGGCCTCAGCGGCGACCTCGGCGCGGGCAAGACGCAGCTCGTGAAAGGAATCGCGCTCGGCCTCGGCTCCAATGCGCGTGTGCATTCGCCGACATTTGCGCTTCTCAACGAATACGATGGCGGACGTGAACCGCTGTTTCACCTCGACCTGTATCGGCTGAACTCGTCCGATGATGTTGTGAGCGCCGGGCTGGAAGAATATTTGGTGAACCCAAACGGAGTTGCTGTCGTGGAATGGATTGAGCGGTGGCTCGGTGAACAACGAACAACGAACGACGAACAACGAACGACTCGCAGAGTTCATATCGAGACCCTCAGCGAAACGGAACGCCGCATCACGTATGAAGATTCTGGCGCTTGAGTTTTCGTCGCCCGTGCGAAGTGTGGCTGTCGCTGACGGCGGGCGAGTGCTCGGACGCGCGTCAGAGCAGGGGAGCCGCGATACCAAAGCATTTGCGCTGATCGACGCGGCACTGCGCGAGGCGGTGATTTCGCGCGAGCAGATCGAATGCGTCGCCGTCGGCATTGGCCCGGGTAGCTACGCCGGCATACGCATCGCGATCTCCATCGCGCAAGGTTGGCAGTTGGCGCGCGGAGTGAAACTGCTCGGCGTCAGCAGCGCGGACTGCGTGGCGGCGCAACTGCATGATGGAGGGAAGCGTGGTTTTCTGAACGTGCTCGTCGATGCGCAACGGGGTGAGATGTTTGCATCTCGCTACGAACTGCGAGATCAATGGCGTCGCATCGAGGAGTTTCGTCTTCTTAATTCTGAGGAACGAGAGAAGCGAGCGGCTGCTGGTGACATGATTGTCCGCCCGGATTTGCCTGCGGAGCTTGCGGATCGAACTTTTCCCGATGCTGCGATGATCGCACGGTTTGCCTCAACTCGCAGCGACTATGTCGATGGCCGTCACCTCGAACCGATCTACCTGCGCAAAGCGGAGTTCGTGAAAGCGCTGCCGCCGCGATTCGGTGCTTAACTTATTGTTGTCCGTTTTGGAGTGCGCCGACTTGTCGGCGCTTTTTCGCGCCGCGACTTGTCGCGGCGCTGATTTGGCGACAAGTCGCCAAATGGAGAAAGCGGTGACAAGTCACCGCACTCCAGAATTACGGACGCGCCGAAATTTCCAACATCCGATCAATTGGCAAGCGCGCGCGCTTGATGATCTCCGGTGGCAGTTCCACGCGCGGCTGAAGGTTCGCCATGCAGTCGTAAAGTTTCTCCAGCGTGTTCATCTTCATGAAGCGGCACTCGTTGCAGGCGCAGATGTCACTGGGCGCGGGGATGAAATGCTTGCCCGGGCACTCCTTCTCCAAGCGATGGAGCATGCCAGCTTCCGTCGCGATGATGATTTCTTTCGCGGGTGAATTCTTGCAGTAGGTGACCATCTTCTCGGTCGAACAAACTTCGTCGGCCAACATGCGGACGGCTTTCGTACACTCAGGATGCGCCACGAGCGGAGCATCGGGAAATTCACGGCGAATCCGCGTGATGCTCGCGTGTGTGAACTCGACGTGGACGTAACACGCGCCGCGCCACAATGTCATCGGACGCTTCGTTTGTTCCATCACCCAGGCACCGAGATTTTCGTCGGGCACAAAGAGGATGTCTTTGTCCGGCGGGGCGGCGTTGACGATCTTCACTGCGTTGCCGCTGGTGACGATCACATCGCTGAGCGCCTTCACTTCGGCGCTGCAATTGATGTAGGCGATCGTCCAGAAATTCGGGTTCGTGTCCTGAAGCGCCTTCAACTTGTCGGCGGGACAGCTTTCCTCGAGCGAGCAGCCCGCGTCCTTGTCCGGCAGCACGACGATTTTGTTCGGGTTCAAAATTTTCGCCGTCTCCGCCATGAAATGAACGCCGCAGAATACGATCACATCCGCGCTCGTCTTCGCCGCCTGTTGCGAAAGCCCGAGTGAATCGCCGACGTAATCCGCGAGGTCCTGGATTTCCGCCAACTGGTAATTGTGCGCGAGGATGACGGCGTTCAGCTTTTTCTTCAGCCCGAGAATGTCACGCGAAAGCGAGTCGAGGTTCGCGGGCGGAGTTCGCCGCGTCGTCGCAAAACGGTCCACACCGGCGATCTGGTCAACAGCATCAATCACGGCACGAACGTATGGATTGCTGGCGGGAGCGTCAACACAGCGAGGTTAGCGTAAAACAGCACGAGGTTTATGCGACGAGCAGTTTGGAGTGCGGTGACTTGTCACCGCTTTCCCGTTTGGCGACTCGTCGCCAAACAGCGGCGCGACAAGTCGCGCCGCAAGAAAGCGCCGACAAGTCGGCGCACTCCAAGACGCACGGGTCAATCGAATCGCCGCCAGGCGCGATAAAATCTTTGCGCCGCGCTGTTCGTCTCGCGAATCACAAGCTCGGCTGGATTCGGCGCGTTTGTTCGCAACGCCGACCAGTGCGCCAGATCTGCGGAGGTTTCGAGCACGAGACTGCGGCAAGGTTCTCCCGGCGCGCGCAGTTCGGTGATGTGGTTCGTGTTTCGCGCAAAGGAACTGAATCGGACTGAACTGACACCTGTGTCGATGCGCACAACGCCGGACGCCGGAACGGAGTTGAAGTTCGTGAATGAACCGGCGAGCAACAGCTTGTGATCGCTCGTGAGAACGGCGCTGGTGATTTCGCCGCCCGGACCCGAGCCGGGATCGAAAGTTCGATCGAGCGATCCGTCGTTGTTCAACCGCGCGAGCTGATTGCAAACCACTCCGGCCACGTTCGTGAATCGGCCCGCGATGATGATTCTACCATCGCCCTGCCGGAGCACGGCGGCGGCGCCTTGATCGAGGCCCGAGCCTGGATCGAATGACGTGTCGAGCGAGCCGTCCGGGAAAAGCCGCGCGATGCGAGTGCGCGGCTGGCCGTTCACGGAAGTGAAGTGGCCGCTGATCACGATGCGACCATCCGGCTCCACGAGCATCGACCGCACCTTGGGCTTGTTGGTGATGCCATCGGTGAAGGCGAGGACGGGATGGAATGAGTTGTCGGACGATCCGTTGGCTTCCAGACGCCTCATGCCATCAAGCTCATTGGTAAATCCGACCAGCAACTTCCCGTCGGATTGTGGAACGATGACCGTGGCTGATGAAACATTTGTGGGTGTGAAACTGGAATCCAAATCGCCGTTGGAAAAAAATCGACCAACTGTCGGTGGGGAAGACCGCGCGTCATAAGCCGCGATGAACTTCCCGTCCGGCAACAATGTAATCAGCCAGAAAGTTGTGCAGTAGAGGGGCCGGTTGAATTGGAAGTCGTAGCCTCCGTTGGGCAGGAGTCTCACGATGCCGCGCGGATCAGATTCCGGGACACAACCGAGCAGACCGAAGTGACTTGGACCGTGAGGACGTTCGTGCCATCGTCGCGGCGAGTGATCGGCACGAACACCTTGCCGAGACGTTCGTTGACGAACAGGTTCGAGGAGACGAATTCAATGCCGCGATCGTTGTCGAGAATGGTGATCACGGCATTGCTCGGGCTGCCGAGGACGGCGTTCCCGGTCGGCTCGCTGAGTGTGAGGTTCACCGTTTCGTCTCCTTCGACCAAACCATCGTTCACGACGTTGATGTAAAAGTATTTGTAATTCTCTCCCGGCGCGAAACTGAAGACCGTGTCGAACGGAAAGTAGTCTGCCAGTGCCGTCGCGGAGCCGCTGGAAGTCCGCACACGCACCGTCGCCACGTTCTTCATCGGGCCGCGGCGCTCCACGTAGCAGAGCGAATTATTGTTGGGCTCCCACATGTAGTTGATGATGCCAAAATAAAACAGGCTGTCCTGATCCTCGATCGTCACGACCACATTGGTTGGCGCGGAAAGATACGTTCCCGGCGAAGGCGAAGTGAGGACGAACTGAAAAGTTTCCGGCCCTTCCAGCACCGCGTCGTGAAGCAGCGAAACGTAAACGGTCTTCTGCGTCTCGCCCGCGGCAAAGGTGACGCGCCCCGCCGTGAGTTGAAAATCGCTGCCGTTGTGCGCGGTCCCGTCCACGGCGTTGTAGCCCACGGACACTTCGCCCAACGGATCGTTCCCTCGTTGAATCGTGAATGGGATGGAAGGCCATTCCTCGCGCGCGGGCAAGTTGGTCGCGCACACGACGGAAAAGCCGACGTCGTTGTCGAGGATGATCACGGACATGGTGGTTGGATTGTCGAGAATGGCGCCGCCGGTTGGATTGCTCAGGCTGACAGCGAATGTTTCTTGGGAAGGTTCTGGGACGGTGTCGCCGATCAGCGGGACGGAAATCGTGGCGAGGTTCTGTGTCCGTCCAAAAACCAAGGTGCCGGACTGCGCGAGATAATCGCTGCCCGCCAGCGCGCTGCCATTCGCGGTCGTGAAATCAACGGCGTTCGTGCCTTCTTGCGAACCCAAACGATGCACGACAATCTGCGCTGGACCTGCTTCCTCGGCGACGGATACGACGTTCGACTCGAAACGGATTTGGACCGCGGGGTTCGTGGACAGGAGCCGCGCAACTCTGGACCGGAATAAATCGTCGAAGGACCAGAAGTGTCCGCCGGCCACGACGCGTCCGTCAGGTTGGGCCACCAGAGCGAACACTTCATCCGATGCACGCGGAAAAGGATCGAAGCGCAAATCGGCCACACCATTTGTGTCGATGCGCGCGAGATTTCTGCGCGGCGCTCCACCGGCGTTTGCAAACGAGCCGCCCAGCCAAATGCTGCCGTCTTGATGCACCAAAACGGAACGCGCGAAACCATCAGTGCCGAGAGCAGTAACGAAGGACGAGTCGAGAGAACCGTTCGACAACAACCGCGCGAACGCGCGTTTGCTCGTGCCATCGAACGTCAAAAAATCTCCGGCGATATAAACCAAGCCGTTCGCATCGACAGCGATGGACCTGACCTGATCGCTGGCTCCCGAACCCGATTGAAGCTGTCATCGAGCAATCCGTCGCTGTTCAAGCGAGCTACTCGTGCGCGTGCCACGCCGTTGCAACTCGTGAATGTTCCGCCGAGCAACACTTTCCCATCCGGCTGAAGTGCCATGCAACGAACGTTGTTATTCGCGCCTGATCCCGTCGGGAATTCTGGATCGAGCGAGCCGTTCGCGTTCAGCCGCGCGACCCGCCCGCGCGCCTGTGACCCAATGCCCGTGAATCGGCCCGCGATCAAAATGCGTTGATCGGGCTGCACGATGATAGCGCGCAACTCGTTGTTGATTGTCTCGGGAGTGAACGAACTGTCCACGGCACCGTGAGTATCGAGCCGCACAAGGTACGGCGCGGCCGCGCCGTTGAAATGAGTGAACGCGCCGCCGAGCAGAATCGCTCCGTCCGATTGCAGTGCAATGGCGTAGAAGTCGCCGTCGGCGCCGGTGCCCGGATCAAACGTCGTGTCAACGGAGCCATTCTCGTTGAGTCGCGCCACGCGGCTGCGGGCCGCTTCTCCGCTGTACGTGAACTGGCCTCCGATCAAAATTTTCCCGTCAGGCTGAAGGGCGATAGCGAAGACATCGTCGTCAGCCCCGCCGTCGGAAGTGAACGACGGATCGACGAGTGTGGGTGACTGGGCATGGACGCGGTTGAACACCGCCACGAACACGCAAAGGAGGAGGGGAAGGAGAGGAGTAACCTTGAGACGTTTCATAATGCCGGCCTTTCGGAATGCCGGCCTTTCGAGATTTGCGGCATCGTCGCGAACCATGGTCGCGGCATAAAGAGTGTTCGAGGTTGGGCCTTGACCCAGGTCGGCATCCGATGCAGTTACATCGGCCCGTGCGATCCACAATTACTTTTCTTTTCATGGCTGCGGCGTTGGTGATTCGAGCTGCGGAGTTGCCGGCGGGAAAATTTCAGAATCCATTGAATGCCGGTGCCGATCCGTGGCTGCTGTGGCACGACGGGAATTATTACCTCACCACAACGCAAGGCGACGCGATCCGGATGTGGAAAGCGCCGAAGCTCGCGGAACTCAAGTCCGCGCCGCCCGTGTTGGTGTGGAAGGACGCCGATCCGACGCGCTCGCGCGGCATCTGGGCGCCGGAGTTTCATCTCATCAGCAATCGCTGGTATCTCTATTACACGGCGACTTCGAGCGACAACAACGATGCGAACCATCGCATGCACGTGCTCGAAAGCGCGGGCACGGATCCTCTCGGACCGTACGCTTACAAGGCGCGTCTGATCAATCCCACCAACGACCAATACGCGATCGACGGCAGCGTTTTTCAAAAGCCGGACGGCGCGTGGTATTTCGTGTGGGCGGCGCGGCCGAATCACGTGTTGTTCATCGCGCGGCTGGCGAACCCGTGGACGATCGCGGGCAACGGCGTTCACATTCCGGCGTCAGGTTTCGGCTGTGCCGAGGTGCGCGAAGGACCGGTATTGTTGCGGCGTAATGGAAAGCTGTTCCTCATTTACTCCGCTTGTGACACGCAAAAGCCTGACTACAAGCTTGGGATGTTGATCGCCAACGAGAGTGCTGACCTGCTCGACCCGCGTTCGTGGGAACAACATCCGCAACCCATCTTCGAACGAAACGACGCGGCGGGCGTGTTCAGTCCCGGGCACAATGGTTTCTTCAAATCACCGGACGGAATGGAGGACTGGATTGTTTACCACGCGAAGACGTCGTCGGAGTACACGTATCGAGGGCGCACCACGCGGGTGCAGAAAATTGGCTGGAACAAAACCGGCACGCCGAACCTCGGCGTGCCGTTATCATTGGTAACTATTTTGGACGAGCCGTCGAAACCAGTGATCAGTAAAACAGTGAATCAGTAATCCGTATTTCGACGACTGTTTACTGACCTACTGATCACTGTTTCACTTACCGACGAAAGCTGAGCGGTGCAGGAGAACTCGGCATCTCGTGCGCGCACGGCTGATTCGTCGGCGCGTCGGGCGTGCGGGTATTTGTCTCCACCAGTTTGTTCCCGAGCAGGTAGGCTTCCACCTCTTCGCCGCTGATGTCGGGGAGCATCTTGCCATTGACCTCGACGCAAGGGCTGAGCATCTGCCCGCTCTTCTCGATCATTTCCTGGCGCTGGGCTGCGTCGTTGATGATGTCGCGGTCTTCGAAAGGAAGATCGTATTTGCGGAGGACGGCGCGAACGCCCTGACTCCAGCCGCACGACGGTTTCAGATAAGCAATAATTTTCGGATTTTCCATACCAAGCTAGGGTCTGAAAATGACACACAAGGGGGCGTTGGCAACACATTCTTCCCGCAAGATCGTCTGCACGATTGCTTCCACGCGGGGATGTCCGTATTGTGCAGCAAATCCAGCATGAACGCTTGCCACGGCAGAAAAATATTCAGAACAAGGTTCACCCGATTGTTGCTGATCGTTTGCGCGATCGCGGCCATGGGGTTCGAAACGCGCGCCGCCTCAAACACGCTCCTGCCATTTGGCGGGGTCGTGTGGAGGTTTCTTGACAGCGGATTTCTTCCCGACCCCACCTGGTATTCGCCAAGTTACATCGACAGTTCGTGGAAGAGTGGCTTCGGCCAGTTCGGCTACGGTGAAGGCGACGAGCAGACATTGATCAGTTACGGGCCGAACCCGCTGAACAAGTATGTGACGACTTATTTTCGAGGGAGTTTCAACGTCACGACACCGGGGCTGTACTCCACAGTGATGTTTCGGCTTATTCGTGATTCCGGCGCGCGAGTTTATCTCAATGGATCGGAACTGTATCGCGACAACCTCGGCGATCCGGAGGAATACGTGGACAACAACACTTACTCGCTCGGTTGCCTGACAGCGGAACGCAAAGCAACCATCGTCACGAATGTTTTCCCCGCCACGATTCTCCAATCGGGGCAAAATCTCGTGGCCGTGGAAATCCATCAGTGCGCGCCAGCCGCAGTGACGATGAGTTTCGATCTGGAGATCCTGGGCGAAATCAATCCCGCCAACGTGAGCGTGAATCGCGGCCCTTACCTGCAAGTGGGCACATCCAGCAATATTGTTGTCCGTTGGCGAACTGATAATCCGTCCAGCACGCGCGTGCGCTACGGCGCCTCGGCAGGGAATCTGAACCAAAGCGCCGTCAATGGCTTGCTCACCACCGAGCACGAAATCATCCTGCCGAATCTCCTTCCTGCGACCAAATATTTTTACGACATCGGCACCACAAACCAGGCACTCGCCGGCGACGTCTCTTATTTTTTTGTGACAGCGCCGGTTCCGGGCACGGTGCAGCCGGTGCGCTTTTGGGCCATTGGTGATGCGGGGACGGGCTTCCCCGTGCAGAGCATGGTGCGCGACAGCTATGCGAGTTTCGCGGGCAACCGTTACACAGATCTGTGGTTGATGCTTGGTGACAACGCGTACTGCTGCGGTTTCGACAACGAATACCAGGCGTACGTTTTCAACGTGTATCCGACGCTGCTGCGGCAGTCGGTCGTTTGGCCCACGGTCGGAAATCATGAAACCGTTCAAGACACGTCGCTGAGCGACAACTTTCCCTACTACGACATCTTCACCATGCCGAGAAACGGCGAGGCGGGCGGAGTGCCGTCCGGCAGCGAGCATTACTACTCGTATGACTATGCAAACATTCATTTTGTCTGTCTCGACTCGATGACGGCGATCTTTCGCCAGCCGAACAGCGCTATGCTCACGTGGTTGCAGGCCGACCTCGCGAACAACACGCGTGATTGGATCGTGGCGTATTGGCATCACCCGCCCTACACGAAGGGATCACACAACTCGGATGCGGAGTTTGATCTGGGTGAGATCCGCCGAAACATCGTGCCGATCCTGGAAAGCTACGGCGTGGATCTCGTGTTCTGCGGACACAGTCACAATTACGAAAGGTCGTATTTAATCGATGGTCATTACGGAACCTCCGGCAGTTTCAGGGCGGCGAATCTGATGAACACAGGCAGCGGTCGCACGAACGGGACCGGTGCTTACCTCAAACCAGCGGGCGGCTTTGGCGAACGGCGTGGGACAGTCTACATCGTTGACGGAAGTTCGGGCGGGCAGGGGACCGGCGGTGCGCTCAATCACCCCGCAATGTTTTACTCCACTTACGATGCCGGCTCCGTGGTGGTGGACGTCAATGGTCTGCGCTTGGACGCCACTTTCATTCGCTACGATGGCGCTGTGAACGATTCTTTCACAATCGATAAGACCGCCATGCCGCTGCAAATCGCTCGCGCCGGCACGAACGCCCACATCACATGGCCGGCCACGGATGTGCGTTATCAATTGGAATCGAAAAGCACGGTTAATCCGGTCGCGTCGTGGTCACCGAGTGCCGCGAATGTTCTGACGAACGATCGGCGCAAGCTTTCGATCCTGCCCATCATGCCCGGCACGAACCAGTTCTTCCAACTGCGGCGCGTGTCTTAGCCGAAGCTGCCAGCGATTCTGGACACACGACGCAATGTGTCTTACTCCTTTCGGTCCAATGAAATTGAGAATTTTCGAGATTGCCAGTGTTGCGATGGCTGCGTTGATGGTGGGTTGCGCTTCCTCTGGAGTGAAAAATCCTGGCGCTGCTCCTGTGACGGAATTGCGCGCAGATGAAAAGGGAACCGTCGGCGGCACGGGCGTTGAATCGCAGGATCTCGTGCGCGTCAGTGACAAGATCGCGCGCGGCATCCTCAGCGCGCCGCAGATTGCCAACGCCACAACGCCTCCCGTCATCGTGCTCGATCCCGTGCTGAACGAGACGCGATTTCCGATCAACAAGAACATCTTTCTCGATCGCATTCAGATGCAGTTGATCTCGAAGGCCGCCGGCAAGGTCATGTTCATCGCCCGCGAACGCATGGCCACACTGGAAAAGGAGCGCGAGATGAAACGCACCGGTCAGGTCACCGCGAGCAGCGATCCACACGCGCAGGAGTTCAAGGGCGCTGATTATTTCCTTACCGGAAAACTTTCCGGCCTGAGCACGGCGAGTGGCGGATCTGTGAGTGATTACATTCTCTACAGCTTCCAACTGATCGACTCGCGCACGGGCGCAATCGTCTGGGGCGACAGCGACGAGATCAAAAAGCAGGCTCGCGCCGACGCGGTTTATCGCTGAACTGATGCGAACGCTCGTTCTCATTCTCGCTGCGGTCGCCATCGCAGCGGCGGGTTGCGCGTCATCCGATTACGCGAAGCGGCCGCAACTCACCGGCGACCCGATCGTCGATGGCAAGAACTCGATCCAGTTCGGGCCGAAGAAGGATCGCGTGTTGTGGGAGTACCGCGTGGCGCTGGCGGCGATGCGTCGCGGCGACTACGTGGAAGCAAAGCTGCAACTCGATAGCGCGATCGCACGTATCGGCGGGATTTACACCAGCGATGCCGATGCAAAGAAGGCGCGCGGCTATTTTCACAAAGAAGCGAAGAAGCTGTTCATCGGCGAACCATACGAACGCGTGATGGCGTATTTCTATCGCGGCATTCTCTATTGGATGGATGGCGAACCCGACAACGCGCGCGCCTGTTTCCGCAGCGCGCAATTTCAGGACGCCGACGCGGAGAAACACGTGTATGCCGCCGATTACGTGCTGCTTGATTACCTTGATGGCTTCGCCACGGCGAAGCTGAATGGCGATGGCAAAGATGAATTCGACCGCGCTGTGAAAAACGCGCGCGGCACATCTGCGCCGCCGGCTTACAACAAAAACGCCAATGTCCTTCTATTCATCGAGTTCGGTCACGGACCGAAGAAATTCGCCGCTGGCGCGCACGCCGAGCGATTGCGCTTCAGCGAAGAAGTGTCCGTAGTTCGGTCCGTGAATTTGCGCGTGGACACGCAGCAATACTCACTCTTGCCCTACGACGATTTACAATGGCAGGCGACCACGCGCGGCGGGCGTGAGATGGATCACATTCTCGCGAACAAAGCTGTGTTCAAGGATGTGACCACTGGCACTGCGATTGCCGCCGGAGCGACGAGCCTCATGCTCGCGGATCCGCGGATGATGAGAAATCACGGCAATCCGGGTGAGGCCGCGCTGATCGCGGGCGGCATTGCCGCCGTTGCTGGAATTCTTGCGGCGACGACTCAAACCGAGGCGGACATTCGCGCCTGGGATAGCTTGCCGCGGTACCTGACTTTCGCGCCGCTTCAGTTGACGCCGGGCGACCACACTGTCGGGATTGATTTCCGCGACGCGAACGGACGCACCGTGTCGACAAAGACGGTGAAGTTCAATGTCCCGGCGAATTCGACTAAAGACACGATTCTCTTCGTCAGCGAACACAACAGTTAAGCGTATGAAAAAATTAACTCTCCTCCTTTGTGCATTGGCGCTCGTGGCGATCATCAGCGGTTGCGCGCACGGCGGCTCTTACGATCCGAAGAACACCGCAAAGTTCAGTCAGGAAGATGCGTCGAAGTTCGTGCTGCTCGATGCCGACGCACAACGCTCGGTGTCCTGCACCGGCATTCAGGAGGGCAAGACGACGGACGGACGCATGAAAGTGGTGGCGAACATTCGCAACCGCGAAAATCGCCGCATCGAAGTGCAGGTGAGTTGTGTGTTCAAGGACGCGCAGGCCTTTGCCGTCGATGAAACGCCGTATCGCACGTTAATTCTCGACGAGAATTCGACTCAGAGCGTCGCGTTCGAATCGTTCCGCAAAGACGCGGCGAAGTACACGATCCGCGTGCGCCAGGCGCGGTAAGAAGTGATTGACCACGGAAGAAACGGAGCACACGGAAAAACTTTTTACTTCTGTGTGTTCCGTGTCTTCCGTGGTTAATGCCCGCAGATCGGAGGTTCTGAAACCTACTTCACGCCGTAGTTGATGCTCATGGCGCCGCCGATGAGGTTCTCGATCCGCACATCGCGGCAGCCGAGTTCGCGCATCTTGTCGGCGACACCGCGTTGAGCCGGGTAGTGGAGCAGTGATTCCAGAATGTAAGAGTGCGTTGCGGAGTCACCGCAAAAAAGTTTTCCGAAGAGCGGCACGACCCATCGCAGGTAAGCGAAGTACAGCGCACGCCACACAGCGATGTCCGGCTTTCCGAAATCGAGCACGACCAAGCGACCGCCCGGTTTTGCCACGCGATGCATCTCGCGCAATCCGCGCTCCCAACTCGGCAGATTGCGCAGTCCGTAGCCGACGGTCACTGCGTCGAATAAGTTACTGTCGAACGGTAGCTGCTGCGCGTCCCCCTGTTGGAATTGAGGATTGGGGATTGAGGATTGGAGATTGGTGCGATTGCGAGCAACGGCGAGCATTGCTTCGCTGAAATCAAATCCCATCACCTCGACACCGCCGCGCGCGAGGGCGAAGGCGATGTCGCCGGTGCCGCAACACACATCGAGCGCGCGATCACCGGCGCGCACCGTTGCCAGTTTTACAACGCGGCGTTTCCAAACTCGGTGAAGGCCGAAGCTCTGGAGGTCGTTGATCAGGTCGTAGCGCGGCGCGATTTGTGCAAACAGGTCGTTCACTTTCTCGCCGCGTTGTTCGCCTTCGATGTAGAACTTGTTCGCCACGGAAGCCATTTACCTGTGCTGCGTCGTGAGCTTCCGCGCGGCATCGCGAACCATCTCCCGCAGTTCGCGCGGCGCCAGCGCCGTCGCATGGCCGCCCCAACTCAGAATCCAGCGTTGCACCTCGGCGAGACTCGAAAGCTTCATGCGCAGCTCAGCGCCGCCAGTTTTTAGCTCGCGCAGTTGCTGCGAGGGATGCCAGCGCTTCTCACGAATAAAGTCCGCGGCGAACGGCGTGAAGCGGATCACAACGGCGAAACTTTGCGCGCCGGAAACGACGCCGAAACTGTCGTGCAGTCGGCGTTCGAGAGAAAATTTTGCGGGACGCGGGAAGGTTTTTCCATTCTCACGAAGCCCGGACATGCGGGCGGGCACGAAGGTGCGGATGTCTTTGCGCGCGTGGTCAAAGCCGAACAGGAACCACTCGCTGTTGATGTTCGCGAGGTGATACGGGTCGACGACGCGCCGTTCCGTTTTCTGCTGGCCGGGTTTGCGATATTCGAACTCGATCTGCCGATGACGCGCCGTCGCCTTCGCGAGCAGGTCGAAGGTTTCGAGATTCAAGATCGGTTCAGCGCTGGTGCGGAACGAGATCGTCTGATCCCACTCAGCAATGTTGAACGAGATGGTATCGGGCAATTGCGACGCGAGTTTCTTGAACGCGCTGACGATTGGTTTCTCGAAGTTGGTTCCGCGATATTGTTGCAACGCCTTTTCCGCGACGAGCAGCGCGACAAGTTCGCCTTCAGTGATTTGCAGCGATGGAAATGATCCGACCTCTTGCGTGTAATGGAAGCCGCGATGCGCCGCGCTGTATTCGAGCGGCAACTCCATCCGATCGCGCATGAACTCCACGTCGCGTTGCGCGGTCTTGAGGGAAACCTCGAGGTCGCGCGCAATCGTCGTGGTGTTGGGATAACTGCCGGAGGCGATCTGCTGATGGATCTGCATCATCCGTTGGAGAGGCGGACGATGCATGGGCTCAGACTTCGCGTTCATTCGTAGTGGCTCCACAGGCGCAGTACTTTGACGATGCGCTGCTCCTTAAAGACTTGATCCACGAGCCGGTGCTGGATGTTGGTGCGGCGCGAATAGGCTCGGGCCAAATCACCGACGAGCTTTTCATAACGAGGCGGCGTTTGCCAGGGATCGGCCTCGAGGATTTTCACCAGCAGTTCTGCTTTCGGCTTTAGACCCGCGGAGGTGAGTTTGAGCGTGTCTTTCTGCGCGTCACGAGTGAAGACGAGTTGCCATTTCACCACTTGAGGGTTTTGGCGCATTTCGCCGGAGGCAGGCGCATTCCCTTGCGAATGGAATCACGCATTCCGGGAATAGAAACCAGATAGAGAGTCTCTTGAATCGCCCGCCAGTCATCCTCGCCAACAAGGACGGCGCTTCCATTCTTTCCATTGATGTGTATCGGCTCGTGTGAAGACGCTGCGTCATCGACAATCTTTTCGAGTCTTGCGCCGAGTTCACTCGCCGACAAAGAGATCATGACAGCAGGATGCTTCAGGCCAGCTTGTTCAGCAACTCTTCGTTCGTCTTGTGCTTCTTCAGCGCGGCGAGCAGCGTTTCCATGGCTTCGACCGGATTCAGGTCCACCATCATGCGGCGGAGTTTGCGGATCGACTCGATGTTCTTTGCTGAATAGAGCTTCTCTTCCTTGCGCGTGCCGCTCTTCGGGATGTCGATCGACGGGAACAGGCGGCGATCCGAAAGCTTGCGGTCGAGGATGAGTTCCATGTTGCCGGTTCCTTTGAACTCCTGGAAAATCAACTCATCCATGCGGCTGCCGGTATCAATGAGCGCGGTCGCGAGAATGGTCAGCGAACCGCCGTTCTCGATCTTGCGCGCGGACGCGAACATCTTGCGGGGAATTTCCAAAGCACGCGCATCCACACCGCCGGTCATCGTGCGTCCGGAACCACCGTGAACGGAGTTGTAAGAACGCGCCACGCGAGTGAGCGAATCCAGAAGAACGAGAACGTCCTTGCCCGCTTCCACTTCGCGGCGGCAACGCTCGATCATGAAGCGCGAAAGGCGAACGTGTGTTTCGAGTTCCTGGTCGTTCGAGGACGCGACGACTTCCGCTTTCACCGAACGTTGGAAGTCCGTCACTTCTTCAGGGCGCTCATCGATGAGCAGCACCATGACGTGGACATCGGGATGGTTCGTGGTGACCGCATTCGAGATCTGCTTGAGAATGGTCGTCTTGCCCGTGCGTGGCGGCGCGACGATCAGGCCGCGCGTGCCTTTGCCGATGGGCGTGACGAGATCGATGATGCGGGTTTCCAGCGAGTCGGAAGTGGTTTCCAACTGGAATTTCTCGATCGGATCAATCGTCGTGAGGTTCTCGAAACGAACCGCCTTTGTATAATCGGAGAATGGCATGCCATTCACTTTCTCGACCGTCTTGAGCTGTGGATTCGCGCCGCGATGGGGCGGATTCAACGCGCCTTCGACCTGTGCACCTTCACGCAGGAAGTTCTTCTTGATCGTGTCAGGCGTGACAAAGATGTCGGTCGGCTTGGGAGAAAAATGGTGCTCGGAAGAACGAAGGAAGCCGAAGCCCTTCTCAGAAATTTCCAGAAAGCCCGAACCGATTTGGGGCGCTCCGTTGCCTTGCGCAGTACTGTCTGGTGCTTGCGCGGCGTTGCCTGGTGTGGCGTTGCTCATAAAGATGATTGTTGTGCTGCTGAAGGTTCAATCAACGAAACCGGAAAAAACCGTTTACGAAATCGTGAATTTTTGGAAAACCGTGCGCCCTCGAAAATTGCAGCGCGCCCTCGGCCAGACCTTCAACGGCGATCAATAAAGGACAAACACTGCGGGGGCGCAACTACTTTATTCGCGGGAGTGCGTCGTGCCAGGGGTGCGTCAAGCTCAGCAAAGGTGCTGTGGGCATGGTCGGAGCCGGGTTTCTCGGACTGAAGTTTCAAAGGGTGACTGGGCGGGTGATGAGGTCGATGACCAGGCGACGGTTAGAAACGTTGCGTTCAATCCAGT
>JBBRBM010000035.1:0-36791 GCA_038205745.1 Verrucomicrobiota bacterium
ACCGTTGAAAAACCGACTGCGTTGAGCGAATCCACCGCGGCCGCCCGAATCGCATAAAACCCCGGAGTGGAGGCCGGGGCATTGGACCAGGTGTAGGTGTATGGTGCCCCACCGCTCGGGCTCTGGAAGGAAAACACGTTGTTGGTAGAAAAGAAAACGGCGACAATGGTGCCGAGTTGCGCCGTGGCGGTGGCGCTCAACACAATGTTCGAGCCCGCGCGGTAATAGCTGAGTGGGATGACCCCGGTGAGCGTCACTACCGGAGCCGGCGTGGAAATGCTCAAATTGAAAGTGCCGCTCGCGCCATTGCGACCGTCCACTTGAATCCGGTAGATCGTTCCAGCCGTTCCAGCAAAGTTGAGCGATGCGGTGGTGCCACCAAAGCCTCCGGCGCTGGCGTTTGCGATGTAGGCGAGGGTGTTGGAATTGACGGAGGTGCCGGTGTAAACGGCGATGGTTTCGCGGTAGCTGCCGGAAATGCTCAGGGTGTAGGTGGCGGTGATCGGCGCGGTGAAATTATACCACACGGAATGGGCCATGCTGGCGTATGGGCTTGGCTCGCTGGCCTCGCGCGTGGCGCTCGCGGTATTACTGCTAACAGTGCTGTTCGCCGTGATCGTGGCGGCATTGACGAAATTGTCATTCGCGGACTGCGCCCACGCGGCGATGGTTGACAGCGAGAAGAGGAGGATGGGGAGTAGGAACCGTGAGTTCATGATTTCTTTACTGCAAAAGCACACTTTGCCCGCAACACGCGGGCCGTTTCAGAAACGAGAAGTGCAAACGAAAAGATGTGTCGCGGGGAACACGACACTTCAGGCTGACCGTTGGGTTGGTCTTGGGCCATCAGGGTTGCGAGGAATATACACCGGGACGGCAATTGCGCCACTCCAGTGACATTTCGCCAACGATTTTGTGCGGCAGCGTCGGATGAATTGACGCGGCAACACGGCTCTACCATAAGCTCAGTTCTACTTTGCACGCACGGGAAACGGTTTTGTCACCTTATCGGAACACTGCTGCGCGGAGCAAGCAGACGTTTCCGATTTCATGGTGACATGACAGAGAATTAATGTCTTCAACCCGCACCGGCCGGTTCCCGCGGAAGGCGTTCCACGGCCAGCAACTCGCTCAAGGCCAGCGCAAGATCCTCGGCATTGTAAGGTTTTGGCACCACGCCGGAGAAGCCGTGGTCCCGGTAATTGGCCATCACGGGGTCATTGGAATAGCCGCTCGATACGATGGCTTTAACGTCCGGATCGAGTTTGCGCAGTTCCAGGATGGCATCCGCGCCGCCCATTCCGTTCGGCACGGTCAGATCCATGACCACGGCGTCGAACGGTTGCCCGGCACGGCGCGCTGCGTCGTATTTGGTCACGGCTTCGGCGCCGTCCGCCACAGCCACCGCGGTGTAGCCGATGCGTTGAAGGAGGATGGAAGCGAGTTGGCGGATCGAGGGTTCATCATCCATCACCAGGATTCGGCCACCGACAATGCGCCGCGCGCGGCGCTGCCCTTTGGGTTCATCTTTGGCCGCGACGGTCGCCGCCGGCAGATAGACATGGAACACGGTGCCCTGCCCGGAGATGGACTCGACACGAATCTGGCCTTCGTGTTTGCGGATGATGGAGTAAGCGGTCGCCAGTTCCAATCCGCCGCCCTGCTTCTTCGATGAGAAATACGGATCGAAAATTTTGCTCAGTTGCTCGGGCTGCAATCCGGTTCCGTGATCCCGGATCGAGATGCGCACATACCGGCCAGGGATGAGGAACATCAAGGGGTCGCTTGCCATGTCGATGTTGTTGGCGTGGACGTCGATGACCGGTGTGGCGCTGACGGCGTGGCGCGCGTTGTGGATGAGGTTCTGGAATACTTGCGCCAGTTGCGCTTCGTCGGCATTCACCGTCCACAAATCTTCCGCGAAGAAGAACTGGTAGTTCACGACGCTGCCTTGCAACGCGGCTTTGGTGCAGTCGCGCAGGAGCGGGCCGAGAGTCACGATTTTTTTGATGGGCGCGCCGCCCTTGGCAAACGTGAGCAGGCGCTGCGTCAGGTCACGCGCGCGGAGCGATGCCTTTTCAGCCTCATTCAGCACGTGGGAGATTTGCGGCGGCAAGGTCTCGTCCAACATCCGCGCGAGGGAAATGTTCCCGAGGATGACGGTGAGGATGTTGTTGAAGTCATGAGCGATGCCGCCGGCCAGCACGCCAATTGACTCCAGCTTGTTTGACCGCATTCGTTCGGCTTCGGTCTTGAGCTTCTCGGTGATGTCACGGAACACCAGCACTGCACCAATGGTCTTGCCGTCATGATCAACGATCGGCGCCACGCTTTCGGCGACGTTTCGTTCCGTACCGTCGCGCGCCACCAGCACACTTGCGCGTTCCTGCGCCACAACTTCGCCGTCCTTCATCGCGCGTCGCACCATCGCGGTGTCCGACTCTCTTTCCTCCAGCGTCAACGTTCGGAAAACTTCGCGCAATGGCGTGCCCGCCGCCTCTTCCTGACTCCAGCCAGTGAGTTGCTCGGCCACCTTATTGAACAGCACGATGTGGCCGGCGGTGTCCGTCGTGATCACGCCGTCTCCGATGGATCGCAATGTGACCGCGAGGAGTTCCTTTTCCTTTTCCAGTTCCACTTCGGCATTCTTCAATGACGTGATGTCTTTGGAGGTGCCAAAGGTGCCGATGATGTGCCCGTGCTTGTCCCGCAGCGGCATCTTGCTGGTGAGCACCCATGATTCGTGGCCATCGCTCCAGGTCTCCTTCTCCACGATGCCGACAATGGCCTGGCCGCTGCGCATGATCTGTTGCTCCATCTCGAACGCCGCACGCGCGTGCCCTTCTGTGAAGAAATCGAAATCGGTTTTACCGATGGCTTCGGACGTATCTTTCATCCCAAGCCGCGCGATCACTGCCTTGCCGCATTTGAGGAAGCGGGAGTCGCGATCCTTGAAATAGATTCGGTCCGGGGAATGGTCGAGCAGGGTGCTGAGCAGGTCGCGCTCGTGGGCGAGGAGGGTTTCTGTGAGCTGCTGCTCTTCGATGTGGCGTTCGAGTTCGCGATTGGAGCGCAGGAGTTGTTCTTCGGAGGCAAGCAGGCGGCGGTTGAGATTTTCCGCGGCGGCGCGAGCGTGAACTTGCGTCCAGGCGATGCCGAACAGGAGCAGGCTGCAGAGGATGCCTCCCACCAATACCATGCGCGGCAGAAAGGTCTGGGTCTGCGCTTCGAATTCCGGCGTGGTGAGGACGCGCAGGAGGAAGGGTTCGCCGACGAGAGTGACGGTGTGGGTGGCGGCAAATTGAGGGTGTGGCGGGGGGGCGTCCGCCCCGCTCTGGGCAAGGGGTGCTTGCGCACGGCCACTGGCTTGTGCATTTGCGGGAGTTGAAGGTTTTGCACCGGACGGGCCGCGGCCAACTTGCAACCTGGAACCTTCAACCTGCAACTTGTTATCTGGCGTCTGGCCGAGAAGGAGTTCGACGTAGAGTGCGGGATCGAGCTGTGTCTTGTTCAGACCGCGGAGCAAGCGCTGGGGAATGAATGAGCTGAACACGGTGCCCTGGATGGGGACTGGGGGATGAGGGGAGTTGGGGAGCGAGGGACTGCTTGACCCCTTGTCCGCTTGTCCCGGCGTCTCTTTTCCCACCTCCGGGCCGGCCGTCACGGGAACGTAGGTGATGAGTCCGGGCAGGGGCTCATCGTCGGCAGTGAAGTTGGGTTGGAAGCTGATCACGGGTTTGCGGTCCTGGATCATGCGTTGCAATGCGGCGCGGCGGGGGGCGTCGTTCATTGCGTCCCAGCCGTAGCGGCGGTCGTTGGCGCCATTGTATTGTTGGATGTATACGGTGGGGACGAGGAATTCCTCGGTGCTCGTTTGCAGTGGAAGGTTGGTTCCCAGGATACCCGTGAGGCGCATGGTGAACACGCCGAGGTCTTCGGCGCGCACGAGGGGTGCCCAGCCAATGGAGCGGATGCCGGGATAGCGGGATGCGAGATGGAGGCTGTCGGTGAAGCGGGTCCATTCGTCGGGGGTGACTTCGCGGCTGGCTTCAAAGAGTCCACTCACAGCGCTGAACGCGGCTTCGTATTGGCGGAGGTTGTCTTGCACGGCGTCGGCGGTTTCCTGGGCGCGGTTGCGAAAGCGTTCCTGTTCCTGGGCCTGGGCGTTGCGGCGGACGCGATCGTAGGCGATGGCGCTGGGGAGGAGTGCGACGGCCAATACCAGGTAGGCCGCGGCACCGCGACGGAGGTGAGCGCGAAATCTGTTCCAGAAGTGAAGCACCGGGTGGGCTTAAGCAGGTTGTATGCGCAGGGATTGGGGGGAGAGATGTGGGGTCAAATGGCATGGGCGGGAGCAGTTTACTCGAACGGTCTTGCGGGTGGTGTTGTCTTTGGCGCATGAATAACCGGCAATGAATTCGGGAATGACTGTAATAAATGATGCTGTGCAGAAGGCGGGTGGCTTTTTACAGCCGCTGACGGCCGAGATGGGCAAGGTGGTGGTGGGACAGACTTATCTGGTGGAGCGGCTGATCATCGGCTTGCTTGCAAATGGACATGTCCTGTTGGAAGGTGTCCCAGGATTAGCCAAAACGCTGTCGGTAAAGTCGCTCGCCGCGTGCCTCAACGTGAAGTTCGCGCGACTCCAATTCACACCGGACATGTTGCCTGCTGATGTTATCGGCACGCAGATCTACAATCCACAGTCCGGCGGCTTCACGACGCGGAAAGGGCCGATCTTCGCCAATCTCGTCCTCGCGGATGAAATCAACCGCGCGCCCGCCAAAGTCCAAAGCGCGCTTCTCGAAGCGATGCAGGAAAAGCAAGTCACCATCGGCGACCAGACTTACAAACTCGAAGAGCCGTTCCTCGTCCTCGCGACACAAAATCCCATCGAGCAGGAAGGCACGTATCCGTTGCCCGAGGCGCAAGTCGATCGCTTCATGCTGAAGCTGAAGATCGGTTATCCGTCGCGCGAGGAAGAACGATCCATTCTCGACCTGATGGCCAAGACCGGCACTCCGCCCACTACGCACAGCGTGGTCGAAGCCAAACAGATTCTCGATGCGCGCAAAGTCATCAACGACATCTACGTGGACGACAAAGTGAAGGATTACATCGTCGATCTCGTCTGCGCCACGCGCGATCCGGCGCACTACAAGATCAATCTCCAAGGCTTGATCCAACTTGGCGCCTCGCCCCGCGCGACCATCGCTCTCACGCTCGCCGGGAAAGCCCACGCGTTCCTTCGTGGCCGCGGCTACGTCACGCCGCAGGACGTGAAGAGCATCGGCATGGACGTGCTCCGCCACCGCGTCGCCATCACCTACGAAGCCGAGGCCGAGGAAAAGACGAGCGAGACGATCATCCAGAAGATTTTTGATGAATTGCCGGTGCCGTGAGGTATGTCCGCAAAACACTTGCAAAGATTCCTCCGGCGGCTTCACAAAAAGCCGTCTTGGCAAGTTCACAAGGGATACGGTTCGAGCCTCATTTTTGAATTTGGCGAACCGGAGTTGAAGATTTGGAAGCCGGTTCTTAGGCCGAACAAGGCCGGCAGAAAATATCCGGAAAGAATGGCGTACGTTACCGGTGATTGGCACCTGTGGATTTTCTGCTGTGATTGGGAGATACGGCAAGAGAGACGAAAAATTTGTCATTCCAAATCCGCCGACAAAAGAATCAACCAAGCATGTGCTGTTTTGAACGGACAAATATTGAGGATGATTCTTGTGGAGCCAGCCACCGCCAAGACGGATTTCCATTTTGATTTGGGCGGCCAATTGCGAACAACGCCGTAGCGGATCGGAAATACTGTTACCAACCCGGCGACACGCCGCCTGTGAAGAAGGTTTGGTTGCCATTCAACGACTAAAAATGGAAAAAGCTTTTCAAACCCTCGACATCCTCGAAACCGCCGGCTTGGTCACGCGCTACGCCATCGGCGGCGCGTTCGCGTTGAGCTTTTACACCAAACCCATCGTGACCGAAACGCTCACCAGCACGTCACTCCAGCCGTCGCCGCAGTTCCGCCGGATTGCGCGCGCCGTGAAAAAGAGAGATGATGTTTATCGCACCCAACTCGACCGAATAATAAATGCTGTAAGGGAATCGCTGGAGGGTTGCTTTGTGGCTACTGGACGACGCGAAACGAAATCTTTCGGGAGACTTCAATATCTGTTGAAGCACTGCATTGACTTCAATTCGGAACTCATTGCTCAACCCCGGCTGATGACTTTCATACCATGCCGCCGCGTCCTCGAATTCCAGCCGAGCGAGCGGCGCGAAAATGATTTCACGCCTCATGCCTTGCGGCTTTTCAAGCGTTCTTGGAGTTCAGACTGCACCGTTTCCCAAGGGATGCCGCGTTCAGGATGCAGCCGCAGTTCTTCGGCGCGTCGTTCCAGTTCGGCGATTTGCTCCGGCGTGAGTTCGTCGTCGAATTTCTCGCGGAGTTGCTCGAAGACTTCGCGTTGCTCTTCAAATGGAAGCCGGTTTATCTGCTCCAAAACTTGCGTCGCGCTCATGGCCGGAATTTATCGCGGTGCCCGCGCGGAGCAAGCTGGTATTTCGAGTCCAGCCCGCTGCACGTTTGGTGGAGGCTGAAGGCATGGAGAAAACTTTCCAAACCCTCAACGAACTCGAAACCGCCGGCTTGGTCACGCGCTACGCCATCGGCGGCGCGTTCGCGTTGAGCTTTTACACCAAACCCATCGCGCCCGAAACGCTCGCGAGCGCGTCACTTCAGCCGTCGCCGCAGTTCCGCCGAATTGCGCGCGCCGTGCCAGATGGCCAGCACTTTGATCTCGTGTTGTCCGGTATTGATGGTGAAGTAAACCGAGTAAGGCCACGGCGGCGGGACTTTGGCCTTCCAAGTTCTGGGAGTTGCGCGAGGAAATCGGTCGGGCTGGCGGGCCAAGGCGTTGAGAACATCGCGAAGGGCCACGTTCAACCGGCGACTGACTCCCGGCTCGTGCTCGTCATACCACATGACCGCCTCATGCCACTCCCGTTCGGCATCCGCCTCGACGATGACTGCGAAAGTCATTTCTTGGCGCGCAGGCGTTGCTCAATTTCTGCAAAGACTTGTTCGACCGGCTTGCCGCGTCCGGGATTTTTGAGGGCGTCTTCGGCGCGACGTTCCAGTTCGGCGATTTGCTCCGGCGTGAGTTCGTCGTCAAACTTGTCGCGGAGTTGCTCGAAGACTTCGCGTTGTTCTTCAAATGGAAGCCGGTCTATTTGCTCCAAAACTTGGGCCGCGCTCATGGCGGGAATTTATCCCGGTGGCCGCGCGGAGCAAGCTGGTATTTCGGATCGAGCCTGCTGCGAGTTCGGTGGAAACTGAACGCATGGAAAAAACCTTCCAGACCCTCAACGAACTCGAAACCGCCGGCTTGATCACGCGCTACGCCGTCGGTGGGGCGATGGCGGCTTTTTTCTACGCGGAAGCCGTGGTGACGGAAGACTTGGACGCGTTCGTTCTCCTCGCCGAACCAGCGACCGGGCTGGTCACGCTCACTCCGATTTATGATTTCCTGAAGGCGCGCGGAGCGACGGAGCGACGCGAGCATTTGGTTCTCGCCGGAATACTTTTCCAGATCATCCCGGCCTACGACGCACTCACGGAGGAGGCGGTGCGCGAGTCCATCGAGCACCCCGTGGGGCAGACTCCCGCCCGCGTGATGCGCCCGGAACATCTCGTCGCCATCGCGCTCCAAACCGGCCGCGCGAAGGATTTTGCCCGCGTGGCTTTGCTGCTCGAAGAAGCGGACTTGGACACCGCGCGCCTGCTGGATATGTTGCAGCGACACGATTTGCTCGAAAAATGGAACCAGTTCAAAACCGCGCAGCCATGAACGCGCAAGCCCGCGACATCGCGGAGGAAATCTTCCGCCGCAAACGCGCCGGTCGCCGCGAGGCCGCGCGCCTGCCCATCGAGGAAAAGCTGCGCATCCTCGTCGAGATGCAGAAGCGCGCCAACGAGGTGCGCCGCGCGACCGGGCGGCCAGAGATGTTTGTCTGGCAGTTGAGTTGAACCGCCGCGCATGAGTTCCACCACATTGCAAAACCCAGCGCCTTCCGCCGGAACGCCCGTTCCCAAGCTCGGCCACTTTGCCTATGCCGAGGTTGCGCTGGAGCAACTGATCGACGTGGGCCGTTACCGCCAGACGCCGCGCGTCGTGCAACTGCATCGCACCGCTGCCGAAGCGCTGGCACGCATGATCGCCGCCGCCGCGAGCGCGGGACTCGAACTCGTGCCCATCAGCGGATTTCGGAGCGTAGAGTATCAGGCAAAACTTTTCGCCAACGGCGTTGAGAAGCGCGGTTCGGAGGTCGATGCAGCGCGCTGGGTCGCGCCGGCGGGCTATTCGGAGCATCACACTGGCCTTGCCGTGGATTTGGGCGAAGGCCCGGAACCGGAATCCGATGTCGAACCAACCTTCGGTAACACCTCGTCGTACGTCTGGCTCACGCAGAACGCCGCCAGCTTTGGCTTCGAGATGTCGTTCCCTGCGAACAACCCGCAAGGCGTCGGCTGCGAGCCGTGGCACTGGCGCTTCGTCGGCAGTCAGGAAGCGGAGCAAGTGTTTGCCGCCGCACGCAAGTTTTCATCTGCTCCGCACTCCAAATGATCCCCCGCGAGATTCTCAAAAAGATTCGTCAGATCGAACTGCGCACCAATCGTCTCGTGAACGAGACGCTTGGCGGCCAGTATCATTCTGTCTTCAAGGGCCAGGGCATGAACTTCGAGGAGGTGCGCGAGTATCAGCCCGGCGACGAAGTGCGATCCATCGACTGGAACGTCACCGCGCGCATGAACCATCCGTTCGTGAAGAAGTTCGTCGAGGAACGGGAACTCACGCTCATACTGCTGGTCGATGTCAGCGGCTCGGGCTTGTTCGGTTCCGTCGATCAATCGAAACGCGAGCTCGCGGCCGAGATTGCATCGGTGCTCGCGTTCTCCGCCATCCGCAACAATGACAAAGTCGGCCTGCTCCTCTTCACGGACGAAGTCGAGAAGTTCATGCCGCCGCGCAAAGGCCGTCGTCACGCGCTGCGCGTCATTCGCGAAATTCTTTTCTTCGAACCGCAGCGGCGCGGCACGAACATCGCCGGCGCGCTGGAGTTCATGAATCGAGTCACGCCGCACCGCGCCATTTCTGTCGTCATCTCTGACTTCTTCAATGAAGGGCCGAGTGCGAACGCCCTTCCGATGGCCATGCGACAGACCAATCGCCGACACGACGTCGTCGCGGTGCAGATCACAGATCGGTTTGAGGCGGAACTGCCCGCGCTCGGCCGCCTGCTGCTCGAAGACGCCGAGACTGGTGAAGTCATCGAAGTGAACACTTCGAGCGCCACCCACCGCAGTCGATTCGCGCAAACACGAACGCAGGCCCAGGCGGATCTCGATCGCTCACTTCGTTCGGCGCGCGTGGACACGATTCGCTTGCGCACCGGCGAACCTTACAGCGCTGCGCTGGGCAGATTCTTCGAAACCCGCGAGCGGCGGCGAATGCACGGCTGATCATGGCATCCAATTCCGCGCTCATCATTCCTCCGCGCACGAATGCGCCGTCAATCACGGCGACGAACGATATTCGTCCCATCAAACCGCCGGTCGTGATCCGCAACCCTTGGGCGATTGCCGCATGGAGCACAGGAATCACGCTGGCGATTGTTCTCATCGCGCTTGGAATTTGGTTTTGGTGGAAGCGCCGTCCCGCGGCGCAGCCCGTGATCATTCCACCGCACGTGCGCGCTCGCGAAAAATTGAACGCTGCTCTCCTGCTGCTCAACGATCCGCGCGCCTTCTGCATCGCCGTTTCCGACGCCGTCCGAGTTTATCTCGAGGAACGCTTCCATCTTCGCGCGCCCGAGCGGACCACTGAGGAATTTCTGCGTGACCTTCAAACCACGACGCATCTCTCCGCCGAACAAAAGCAAACGCTCGCGGCGTTTCTGGAAAGATGCGACCTCGTAAAATTCGCGCGGTTCGAGCCGAACGAAGCAGCGTTGCGTGAACTCCACGAATCCGCGTTGCGACTCGTCCACGAAACGCAGTTCGATCCGATCGCAACCCCATCGCCCTTGGCGCCACCACCGCTGCCGCCGCCTCCGCCCGTCGTGCCATGAACTTCACGTTCCAACATCCATGGTGGTTGCTGGCGCTGCTCGCGTTGCCGGTGCTGGCGTGGCTGCGCGGAAAGCGCGGCGTTCGTCCCGCCTTTCTTTACTCATCGGTGGCGTTGGTGAAAGGCATCGAGCGCAGCGCGCGCTCTCGCGTCGGAGCCTTTCTCATGGCGCTGCGGTGGATAGCGTTGGCGCTGGTGATCGTCGCGCTGGCGCGTCCGCAAAAAACCGAAAGTGAAACCAGCGTGCGCGCCAGCGGCGTGGACATCGTGATCGCGATCGATCTCTCCGGCAGCATGGAGTCAGAGGATTTCATGGTGAACCGCCAACGCGTGAACCGGCTCTTCATCGCGAAGGACACCGTGAAGCAATTCATCTCGAAGCGGCCGAACGATCGCATCGGCCTTGTGGCATTCGCCGGCCGCGCTTACATCGCCGCGCCGCTCACGCTCGATCACGATTTTCTCGTCTCCAATCTCCAGCGACTTGAACTGCACACGATCGAGGACGGCACGGCGATTGGCTCCGGGCTCTCCGCGTCGGTGAACCGGCTGAGGGATTTGAAGTCAAAGAGCAAGATCGTGATCCTCATGACGGATGGGCAAAACAACGCCGGAAAAATTCCGCCGCTGACCGCCGCCGAAGCCGCGAAGGCTTTGGACGTAAAGGTCTATACAATCGGCGTCGGCATCCGCGGCAACGCGCCGTTCCCACGCATGAATCCATTCACGGGCCGCAAGGAGTATGTGCCGGTGGCCGTCGATATTGATGAGCCGACGCTCACTGCGATCGCCGAGAAGACTGGCGGAAAATATTATCGCGCCGACAGCAGCGACACGCTGCGCCACGTCTACGCGGAGATCGATCAATTGGAAAAGACGGAAGCGGAAGTGAAGAAATACGTTCGTCGCTACGAGCTGTTCTGGATTTTCGGCGGCGTGGCCTTGGTCTTGTTGCTGGCTGAAGCCGTGTTGGCGAACACGATTTGGAGGAGGTTGCCATGAAACACTGCCGCGATACCGGATGCGTCGCGGAGCGACGCCGTGAAGGCAGCCGTGGGCTTCAGCCCACGGTCATTGACAGGACACGACCATGTCGCGTAGCGACAGTTGACCACGCGTTGAGATTTCAAGCGTCGCTACGCGACGCATTCGCCCGCGCGAACAAACCGTGGGCTGAAGCCCACGGCTACCATCGCATTGTCGCTACGCGACTCATCGCCGGGTCTTCGTGTTCATTGGATATTCATTCATCATTCGTCATTCGTCCTTGGTCACTTGCCCCATGAACTTCGGCGCTCCAAAACTCCTTTGGCTGTTGCTGCTCGTCCCCGCGCTCGCTGCGCTGGTGTGGTGGAGTTTCCGGGCGCGGCAGCGAGCGATGGCTCAATTCGTTGGCTCGCGACTCCTCGCGTCGCTCACCGTCGGACTTTCACGCACGCGACAGAAGGTTCGCGCCACATTGTTGCTCGGCGGCGTCGCACTCGCGCTGTTTTCACTAGCGCGGCCTCAGTGGGGCTTCGACCTCGAAGAAGCCAAGCAACGCGGGCTCGATGTCGTGATCGCAATCGACACTTCCAAAAGCATGCTGGCCGATGACATTCAGCCCAACCGCCTCACGCGCGCGAAGCTCGCCGCGCTTGATCTCATGCGCCTCTCGAAGAGCGATCGCCTCGGGTTGGTTGCGTTCGCGGGCAGTGCGTTTCTTCAATGTCCACTTTCGCTCGACGACGAAGCGTTTCGCCAAAGCGTCGAGTCACTCGACGTGAACATCATTCCGCAAGGCGGCACCGCCATCGCTGAAGCAATTCAAACGGCGCTCTCTGCGTTCAAGGAGAAGACCGACAATCACAAGATCCTCGTGATCTTCACCGACGGCGAAGACAACGAAACGGAAGGCGACGCCCTCGCCGCCGCGCGCGAGGCGAAGAAGGATGGCCTGCGAATCTTCACGATCGGCACCGGCACGCCCGCGGGCGAACTGCTCAGCACCACGGACCCGTACGGCAATCGCGTCTTCATCAAGGACGACAAGGGCAACGTGGTGAAGTCGCGCCTGAACGAGTCGTTGCTGCAACAACTCGCCAAAGAAACGGACGGATTTTATTTACCGCTCGCCGGTGCGAGCACGATGGATGTGCTTTATGAACGCGGCCTCGCACCGTTGCCCAAGTCTGAGTTCAATGCAAAAACCGTGCGTCAATATCACGAACGCTTCCAATGGTTCCTCGGCGCGGCGCTCGTGCTATTGTTGGCGGAGATGTTTTTCCCGGAGCGCGTGAAACGTTCAATTCAGACAAAGCCCGCAGTGACGACGCTGGTTGCCCTGCTCTGCCTGGCATCACTCAACGCTTTTGGCGATGCGGGCGACGCGTTGAAAAGCTACGAGCGCGGTAAGTTCGGAAAGGCGCGGGATGAATTCGAGCGACTCGCGAAGAAGAAGCCGGAAGATACGCGTCTTCGCTACAACGCCGGTGCCGCGGCATTTCAGGACGAAAGCTATGAGGACGCGCTACGGCATTTCAACGCGAGCCTGTCCTCGCAAGACGTGAAGCTTCAGGAGCAGAGCTACTACAATCTCGGCAACACGAGCTTCCGCCTCGGTGAGCGCGCGCAGAATCCCAAGGAGAAACAGCAATCGTGGGAGCAGGCGATTCACAATTACGAGAACGCCCTGAAGCTCGATCCGAACGACCCGGACTCCAAGTTCAATCGCGACGTCGTTCAACAGAAGCTGGAGGAGCTGAAGAAACAGCAGCAACAACAGAAGGATCAGCAAAAGAACGACGACAAAAAGGACGACAAAGAAAAGCAGGATCAACAAAAGCAAGACGACCAGAAGAAGGACGAGAAATCCGATCAGGAGAAAAACCAGGACCAGCAGAAGTCCGAGCAGCAGAAAAAGGACGAACAGTCCAAGCAGGACCAGCAGAAGAAAGATCAACAGGAAAAGCAACAGCAGGAGAAACAGGATCAGTCGCCGCAAGACCAGCAGTCCGCGCAAGATCAGCGTGGCGAACAACCCGACAAAGCTTCACAGGCGGCGCAATACAATCGCGTGATGCAAATGACTCCTCAGCAAGCCGCACAATTACTCGAAGCACAGAAGGCCGAAGAGAAGGCGATGGTTTTTCTTCCGCAACAAACCACGCGGACGAACAAGCCGACGAACCGTGTGTTCAAGGATTGGTGAGGGTGGCCGCTTGCGGGCAGGACGCGAAGTGAGGTGATATTCGGCGTCGGAATTCTGGAGTGCGGTGACTCGTCACCGCTTTTTTGTTTGGCGACTTGTCGCCAAATCAGCGGCGCGACAAGTCGCGCCGCAAAAAAGCGCCGACAAGTCGGCGCACTCCAAATCCAAAAATCTCCGTGTTCCTACGCGCCCCGCCCGTTTCGCTCCAGCGCCGCCTGCGCCTTCGCTTTCGCTTCTTCAGCGCGACGCATGATTTCATCGGGCGACGGCAGACTCATCAACACTTCGGGCGGGATGTCGCCATCCTGAACCAGTTTGGTCAGGCACTTCTGCCGTTCGGTAAGCGCCTTGCCGGCGTCGCGCTCCTTGCTGAAGCGGGTCTTCGCGCGGTCGCTGCGCTCGCGAAGCATCGAGTAAACGTCGCCGCCGAGCAGCGCGCTGATGTCGATCTTCATCTTCTCGCGCTGCAAATCTTCGGCGCTCACCACGTCGCCGTTGATGGGGCCGCTCTTGTATTTCGGAAACATGATTGCGACCTCGGGGCAGACGCGCGAGCAGGCCGGGCAATTGGTTTTGCAGTTGTCCTCGTTCTGCGCCTGGATCTTTCCGGCCGTGTCCACGCCATACACGCCGAACAAACAGAAGCTCAGGCACTGCATGCAATTGGTGCAGCGATCGTAATCGATCACCGGGAACCACGGCTTCCAATCACCATGCCTTACTGCCTGGCGCTCCGTGCGTTCGATCTCGACCGTTTCGGCGATCTGCTGCGGTGTGAAACCATCAATGCTCCGAAAGCGAACGGACACCGGCGCATCAGTCTCCGGAGTGCGCGCGTCGAATTTTCCCAGCACCAGCAACGACGTGCGATCCGCCGGTGCGACCGCACCGCGTGTCGTGGTGCGCGTGACGGCGAAACCCCGTTCAAGCAATGCTGTCATGGCCGTGACGCGATCGTTTGCGTCGAGCGGTTGCGCGCCTTCGCCTTCGAAGAGCACGACGCGGAGAGTGGATTCGTTCTTGAGGCTCATGTCAGGCAGCGGCGTTTTCAGCAGGCTTGGTTTCTTTTCCGGTCGGCAGATTCGGTTTCAACTCGCTGTTGAAGAGCGCGGCGGAAATCTCTTCGGCGGTCTGCGATCGCATGTTCAGCACTTCCGTTCCACCCAGCGGCAGCGGCGCGCCCGCAGTATTGAACAACCATTTCACCGCGCGCGGAAAACACGCGGCGATCTTGATGCAATCCCCTTCTGCCAATCGTTGCAGCGCGGGATCTTTGCGCGCCGACATTTCGCACAAATCCGCGACGGCTTCAAACGACACCCCGGAGTCGCAGAGTTGTTTCAACACTGCGTCCTTCACCTCTTTGGGCACAACCTGCGCGTAGTTGCAGTGACAATACAGAATGCGTGGCGCGCTCATGTTTGGCGGAGATTACAAGCGGTGCGACGCGATGACAACGTGCTTCCTTCACCCACGTCGAATGCATTCGACACGCTCGACACCGTCCCCAAACATCCGCGCGTGGCCGAAACCGACGACGACAGCCCCATCTTCCGCGATTACAGCGCCGATTCGCGCGTGTTGTTCGTGGTGTTTAGCGGACTGCGGCGCTCGCCGGGAGAAAAACCTGGGTTTTCGTTCATCAACGTCACCAGCCCATTGCCGGCGAAACGGCTCTTCCTGCGCGACCTGACCAAAGCCTGGTATTTGCGCGGCCTGCCAGGGCTGACACGCGGCGTCGAAGACACGGCGGAATTCTTCCGGAATGAAATCCGAGCCACCGGCGCGGAGCGGGTGGTGATGACCGGTTATTCTCTCGGCGCCTTCGCAGCGATGCTTTACGGAACACTGATCGAGGCCAACGAGGTTCACGCTTTTTCGCCGCAGACGTTTGTCTCGTTGCGTCAACGCATTCGTCATCGCGACCATCGCTGGAATCGTTACGTGCTGAAACTGCCACTCAGCACGCAATCGCGCTTTCGAGATTTGCGCCCGTTGCTCGCGCGCTCGCGCGCAAAAACCCAGCACCACATCCATTACGCGGAGGACTCGCGACTCGATGTGCTGCACGCCAAGCATGTCGAAGGACTGCCGAACGTAAAGCTGCACTCATACAACGAAGGAAAGCATCGGCTCGTCACGGATCTGCGCGATAAAGGCATGCTGATAAAAATTTACGAGGAAGCAGTCGGCGCTCAAGGTTTCAGCGGCGGCTCGCGGCGATGAAACGGGCGATACAACGCGACCGCGTTGCTCCACACGCGGCGCCAGAAGCTTCTCTCCGTCTCCAGCACTTCGCGCCACGGCTTGTTGCGATAGATTGCGAGGAACCGAAGCAAGTCTCTTCGCGTGATGTCGGCATCGAGCGCTGAGAAGAGAAGCCCGCCCAAATCCTTCACCAGCCAGCGCTCCGGCACGACACGCCGACGCTGCACGCGATGAAGATCGATGAGGAACAACTGAAGCGGGTCGTTCCGCTTCCACGTCGCCCAGTCACGATCGCGCACGAGAAAATGGCAGAGGTAAAAGTCACGGTGATTCAATCCAGAGGTGTGAAGCTTGCGGGCGATCCCGGCGATGTTCCGAAGCAGCGCGCGCTTGAGCAATACGCGTTTGTGGGTGTCGAGGGAGTTCCATCGCAAGGCGAGGTCTTCGAGAGAAACCATTCCTTCGAGCGCATCGGTGATGACGAACGATTCGAGCCGCGCCGGGTTCGCACCACGCACACCGCGCCCGGCAACAGTCATTGTTGCAATTCCCGCCGCGCGCACTGCCTCGATCGCGAGCCATTCCGTGCGCGCACTCACGATCGGCAGGCGCGCAGAAAAAAAGTTTTTCCCGATTTCACCCCAGCCGCATCCGCGCTGCGCCTTGATGAAATAGAGGCGGCCTTGAACCTCGAACTCCACCGTTCGCCGATTGCGTACTTCGCGATGAACCTTGCCCGGCACTTTCAGCAAATGATCGAACGCGCCGTCGGCTGGCATCGCGCGCAAGAGTTCTGGACTCAATTCGATCACGCGCACAGTGGAACGGCTGGCGGGCGTGTTGGCAAGTAGTGGGACCGGCGAAGGCACCTGTCCCACTACCGCCGCCGACTAAATCCTTTGCTCACTTACACTCAACTGTTAGAACCCGGCGCATGGGTTCCACGTTGAAGATCGGCTTCCTTGGCGCGGGTAAAATGGCGTCGGCATTGGCCAAAGGATTTGTCGCTTCGAAGATCGTTTCCGCAAAACAACTCATCGCCAGCGATGTGTATGAAGGCGCGCGCACCGCATTCACCAAGGAGCTGAATGCGAAAGCCACCGCGTCCAACCTCGACGTGCTCCGCTTCGCAAACGTGCTCGTGCTCGCCGTGAAGCCGGATCAAGTCGCCGGCGTGCTGAACGAAATCAAGCCGCTCTTCACCCCGCAGCATTTGCTTATCTCCATCGCCGCGGGTGTGACGCTGAAGAAAATGGAAAGCGCCTTGCCGGACAACGCGCGCGTCATTCGCGTGATGCCGAACACGCCGGCGCTCGTTGGCGCGGGAGCTAGTGGATACGCGCTCGGTTCCGGAGCGACGCCGGACGACGGCGCGCTGGCGCAAAAGCTTTTGTCGGCGGTGGGCATCGCGTTCGCGGTGAAAGAATCGCTGCTCGACGCGGTTACCGGCTTGAGCGGCAGCGGTCCGGCGTACGCCTTCAACATTATCGAAGCGTTGAGCGATGGCGGCGTCGCCGCCGGTTTGCCGCGCGACATTTCAACACGACTGGCGGCGCAGACTCTTTTGGGAGCGGCGAAGATGGTTCTCGAAACCGGCCAGCATCCCGGCGCATTGAAGGATGCAGTCACGAGCCCGGGCGGCACGACGATTGAAGGTCTTCACGAAATGGAGAAAGGCGGCGTCCGCGCTGCATTGATCAACGCCGTGCGGGCCGCCGCCGAAAAATCCAAGCGCCTCGGCCAATAACCAATGCTCCCGCCCTCACCCACACAGTCGCGCATCATCTGGTTTGCCGTGACGTTTTTCGCCGTGGGCGTGGTCGTTGCGTTGCTTGCCGGAGTGGTGTGGGCGCTCGGAAGGATTCTTCACATTTTCTCGCCAGTGCTCTGGCCACTTGCCATCGCGGCGGTCGTCGCCTACCTGCTCGATCCACTCGTGGACCTGCTGGAACGACGCAAGGTGCCAAGGAACCGCGCCATCATCCTCGTATTCGCCATCGCCGTTGTCGCGACGCTTGGCATTGCCGGCGCCATCGTGCCGCGGCTCGTCGTGGAGACGCGTGAACTGGCAATGAAGATTCCCGCCTACGCGGCACAGATTCAGGATAATGCCGCGGGATGGATCGAGAAGGCGCACGCCCGCGTCGGTGCATTCAACGCGCAACGCGCCGCCCCGCCAGCGGCCACGACCAATGCGCCGGTCGAACCCGTGCTCGCGCCCGTTGCGCCGAACGCGCCTGCCGAAGTCCCGTGGGAAAAGAAAGTCGCGCAGGCCGCCGTCTCGTGGTTGAAGACCGCGGGACCCGCGATTGGCAGTTGGATCATCGCACAGGTCTCACGCGTGGCGGCGTGGTTCGGTCTGCTCAGCGGCATCGCACTCGTACCGGTCTATTGCTATTATTTTCTCAAGGAGAAATCCGGCATCCAACGCAACTGGACGAACTATCTGCCCATCCATGAATCCAAGTTGAAGAAGGAAATCGTCTTCGTCCTCACCTCGATCAACGACTACCTGATCGTTTTCTTTCGTGGACAAGTGCTCGTGGCCGCGTGCGACGCGGTGTTGTACACGATCGGTTTCTTCGCCGTGGGTTTGAACTACGCGCTGCTGCTCGGATTGGTCGCGGGCGCGCTAAGCATCATCCCGTTCCTCGGCGCCGTGCTTACGATTGTTCCAGCGGTCACGCTCGCGGCGGTGCAGCATCGTGACTGGCTGCATCCCGTGCTCGTCGTCGCGGTGTTCGTTGCGGTGCAGGTGATAGAAGGGTTCGTCATTTCACCGCGCATCATCGGCGACCGCGTGGGACTGCATCCGCTCACGATCATCATCGCGGTGATTGTGGGAACGACTTTGCTCGGCGGCATTCTCGGTGGCGTCCTGGCGATCCCGCTCACTGCCGCGCTGCGCGTGGTGATGTTTCGTTACGTGTGGAAAGGCGCGCAGGATTCGAACCCTGCCTGAAGGGATGAGGATTACGATTACGTGTTAAGATTAAGACCAGGAAGGAAACCGAAGTTCGAATCTTAATCTTAACTCGTAATCCTAATCTTCCTTGCTCCCAGAGTTTTGACATCGAAATTTGCCGCCGGTAGCTTGCCGCCACATGGAACCACTGCACGCACCCTGGCGCATCAGTTACATTCTCGGTCCCAAGACGCCACCGGGCGACGGATCGATCTTCACGCGCATCGCGCAATCGAGCGATGACGAGGCGAACTACGTCTTGGCACGTGAGCGAAGCTGCTTCGCGATGCTGAACACCTACCCCTACACCGGCGGCCACATGATGATAATTCCGTACAAGGAGGTCGCGGACTTCGACAACCTGACCGACGACGAGATGCTTGATCTCATGAAACTCACGCGCCGTTGCCAGCACGCGCTCGCGAAGACCATGAACCCGCAAGGCTTCAACATCGGCGTGAATCTCGGCCAGGCCGCGGGTGCCGGAATCAAGGAACACCTGCACATCCACATCGTGCCGCGCTGGACCGGCGACACCAATTTCATGCCCGTGCTCGCGAACGCGACCGTCGTCCCCGAAGCACTCAAGGAAACCGCCGCAAAACTGCGCGCCGCCCTCGCTCACTGATTACTGATTCACTGTTTACTGATTTACTTTCCGAGCCCATGGCCACCGAGACACTTCATTTCGAAAACGCCCGCATCGCGCAGCAACTCTTCGGCAGCGACGAGAAGAACCTTGCCTCGCTCGAACAATTGCTCGGCGTGAAAGCCACTTCACGCGAAGGCTGGATCAAGCTCGAAGGTTCAGATGCAGACGTGGAGCGGGCGAAGCACTTGTTCGAGCTGCTCGAAAAATCCCTGCGCGAAGGCACGCAGGTGAAGAGCCGCGACTTCTCCCGCGCCGTGGATGTGGTGAAAACTGAAGGCATGGGCGCACTGCGCGAGCTCTACGCGGAACGCATTCCCACCTCGACCAACAAAGCCCACGTCACACCCAAGACCACCGGCCAGCGCAAATACGTCGAGGACATTCGCCAACATGATGTCACGTTCGGCATCGGCCCCGCCGGCACGGGCAAGACTTATCTCGCCGTGGCGATGGCAGTGAATTCGTTGCGCGAAGAAAAGGTGAACCGAATCATCCTGACGCGTCCGGCGGTCGAAGCCGGTGAAGCGCTCGGGTTTTTGCCCGGCGATCTTTACGAAAAAATCGCGCCGTACCTCCGCCCGCTTCACGACGCGCTGCACGACATGCTTACCGCGGAAGACATTCAGCGCCACATGGAGCGCGGCGTCATTGAAATCGCACCGCTGGCTTACATGCGCGGCCGCACGTTGAACAACGCGTTCATCATTCTCGACGAAGCGCAGAACTCGACGATGGAACAGATGTTCATGTTCCTCACGCGCCTCGGCCAGGGATCGCGCGCCGTGATCACCGGCGACCCGACGCAAATCGATCTGCCGCGGCACAAGGAATCGGGCCTCATCGAAGCGATCAAGGCCCTGCGTCACACCGAAGGCATTGGCATCACGGAATTTTCGCGAAAGGATGTGGTGCGGCATCCGCTCGTGCAACGCATCATCGCGGCCTACGAAGAACATCGCGCCAAACCGTGAGCGTTCTCGCGTACCGCAATCGCCAGCAGACGAAGCGCATCAACCGTCCCCTGCTCCGTCGCGTGACGTTGTTCCTGTTGCGCGAACTCGGCGTGCGCCAATACGAACTGTGCTTCCACCTCGTGGATGCCGACGAAATGGCGCGCATCAACGAACAGTTCCTGCAGCACACCGGCTCGACGGACGTGATCACATTCGACCACTCGGAAAGCCCGCAGCCGCATTCTCCCGTGCTGCGAGGTGAAGCGTTCATTTCCATTTCCGACGCTGTCGCGCAGGCAAAAGAGTTCCGCACCACCTGGCAGTCGGAATTAGCGCGCTACGTCGTCCACGCGCTGTTGCACCTGCGCGGATACGACGATTTGGAACCGAAACTGCGCCGCGAAATGAAACGCGAAGAGAACCGCCTGCTGAAGCGGCTCGAAACAAACTTCACGCTGCGTCAGTTGGCGCTCACCAACACGCGCGCTCGTAAATCGTAAATCGCCAATCGTAAATTCCCTTCGTGGATGTTCGCACCACAGGACTGATCCTTCGCACGCGCTTGCTCACCGAGACGAGCCTGATCGTCCATTGGCTCACGCCTGATCTCGGTCGCATCGCCACCGTCGCCAAAGGTGCGCGACGCCCCAAGTCAGTGTTTCGCGGCAAGCTCGATTTATTTTACCTCGCCGACTTCAGCTTCAATCGCAGCGCGAAGTCGGAGTTGCACAACTTGCGCGAAGCCGTGCTGCGCGAGACGCACGAGGCGCTGCGTGAGGATTATCAAAAGGTGCAGCAGGCGTCGTACGCCGTGGCGCTGATCGAACAGACGACCGAAACGGAAACGCCTTTGCCCGAGGTTTTCGCACTCATGTCCACGGTTCTGCGCGAACTGGTGGCCGCACCACCAAGCGTGACGAACATTTTCGCGCTTGAGCTAAAACTGCTTCATCAACTCGGTCTCGCACCAGATCTCGCCGATGGACGGCTCAGTCCCGGTGCGCGCCAGATCGCGGCGAAGTTGACCAACGATGATTGGGAAGTATTGCGACGGCTGAAGTTAAGCGCGCCGCAAGCGGAAGAGCTGCGCCAATTCCTTCACGGCTTTTTGATATTCCATCTCGGCAAGCTCCCTCGTGGAAGAACGGAGGCGCTGCACGTTTAGCGCTTCATCTCTCGCAGCAACCTGATCGCAACATCGCGCAGCTTTTCCCCCGAGCCTTTCGCACAGCGCGCACTCGTGGGTTCGTAGTTGCCTTCATCGTACGCACGCTTGGTGGGGATGTAACCGATCGAGCCGTTCGCGAGTTCTGCGAGGAGCGTGTGCTTGAACGGTGACTTGTCTTTGATGGCCAGCCCAAGTTCGACAAAGATTTCTCCCGGCAGGCTCACCCACGCGATGTCGTCTCCGAGCGCGATGATCTGCACTTCCACTTGATGTGGTTCGCCGCGACGCGCAGCAACATCCAGGGACTTCAGCGCAAAAACTTGTTCCAGAAACTTCGGCGCCGATTTGCTGCCGATGCGCGCAACGATGTTACTCGCGAGCTCCAGATCGCCGGGCTTCAAGGGCGCGAGTTCGAGTGTCACGATTTCGCTGCGCGAGCGGAGTTTGCCAGGTTGAAGAGACTTCGCGCGCGTGAATGCTTTGAAGACATCGCCGGCGAGGATGGTCCCGAGACGCGCCGGCTCGATCGCTCCTTTCTGCGGCTCGCGCCAGTTCACGTCCACGTGGTTGATGTCGCCACAAGTGCCGTTCGCGAAGACGGTCACAAAGTTTGATCCGCGATACTCACCAAGAATCCGCGAGAGCGTGTGAGGATAATCCGCCGACCAGAGCGTGCCGCCGGTCGTGTCCGGGTGCATCGCGAAGTTCACGTAAGCGGCGATGGGATGTGTCCCTGCGTTGTCGAAGGAAAGCACCGTCACATCGGGATCGATCGGACCGGCGACTTTCACAATGTTCGTGTTCATCTTGCCGGGATTCCAGCCGACGGTTCCGTCTCTCATGAAGAAACGGCGGTTGTGGCTGAGGTTTGTTTCCTTCTCTGTGGATGCCGTAACGCGAGCGGGCGCGAGTTTGCTCGCAGCTTGTTGCACTGCATCTGCGATGCGCGCCGGCAACTGCGCGGTGTAAGCACGCACCGCATCAGAGTCGCCCGAGTCCACCATGGCGCGCGCGCTGCCGGTGCTGAGCACGGGGCCGGTGTGCGTGTGGGTGGCGCTGATCATCACGCGGTCGGCAGGGATGCCGGTTTGTTTTGAAATCAACTCGCGTGCCTGCACGACCACAGCGCGAGTGAGCGTCAGCAAATCGCACACGATCAACGCCGCCTTTTCGCCATCCGATTCGATGACAAGCGCCTTCGCGAACAAATCGTCGTGCGTGCCAGTGGACATGCGAGTCGAGTAATAGCCCGCCATGGGCAGCGATTGGTCTGGCGTGATGCGCACGGCTGCCGCGCCGACGCGAAAGTCCGCCCCGAAACTCACTGACACCACGATCGACAACATGAAACCGAGCGCGCAAGAAGTCTTCATTGGATGCAGCAAATTGACTGAAAGAAACCATCAAGTCGATGCCGGAACGCGAAGCAACGACATCCGCCTTACTTAAAAAGAAATTGTTTCACCGATGTGATCCCGGCACTCTCTGCGGCTCTTGATGCAGCAAGTTCGACTAGGAATCATCGGCGGCGGCACTGTCGGCGGGGGCGTCGTGCAGGCACTTCAGCGCAATGGCGCGCTGATGGCGTCGCGTCTCGGCGTCGAACTGAAGCTGGCGCGCGTCGCTGTTCGCGACATGAAGAAATCTCGCGCGGTGAAAATTCCCGCGAATCTGCTCACGACGGATTGGGAAAGCGTCGTTCATGATTCCGACATCGATCTCGTCGCGGAACTCGTCGGCGGAACAACGACCGCGAAGAGCGTTGTTCTCGCCGCGTTGAAGCTCGGCAAGCCGGTCGTCACCGCCAACAAGGCGCTGCTCTCCGCGCATGGCGAAGAAATTTTCGAAGCGGCGCGCAAGCACGGCACCAATCTCTATTACGAAGCGAGCGTCGCGGGCGGCATTCCGATCATCAAAGTGCTGCGCGAAGGCTTGATCGGCAATCGCATCACGCGCCTCTATGGCATCGTCAACGGCACGTGCAATTACATCCTCACGCGCATGAAACTTGAAGGCGCGGATTTCGCCGACGTGCTCGCCGACGCGCAACGACTCGGTTACGCCGAGACGCCGCCCGACCTCGACATCGACGGACACGACGCCGCGCACAAGATCGGCATCCTCGCTTCGCTGGCGCACGGATTTTGGGTGAACCCGAAGCACATTTACGTGGAAGGGATTCGCCGCATCACGAAGCTCGACATGCAGTTCGCGGGGCAACTGGGTTACACAATCAAGCTGTTGGGCATTGTGAAGAAGAATGACGATTCACGATTTACGATTTACGATCGCGCAGGCAAAGCGGCGCGTAAATCGTCATTCGCAAATCGTAAATGCACTTGTCCCATCCAAGTTTCCGTTTACCCCACACTCGTTCCGAACTCGCACGTGCTCGCAAGTGTGAACCATGTGTTCAATGCCATCCTCGTGCGCGGCGATGTGGTGGGCGACACGCTTTACTACGGGCGCGGCGCGGGTCAGGACGCCACGGCGAGCGCGGTGCTCAGCGACATCGCAGACGCGGCGCTCGACTTGAAGACCGGCACCAAGAGCCGCATCCCGCCGTTCATGCCGCACGAGCGGGAAGGCGCGGTGATGTCCATCGACGACACAGTTTCGCGCTACTACCTTCGCCTGAGCGTTGAAGATCGTCCCGGCGTGCTGGCGAAAATCTCGGCGATCCTGGCAAAGGCGAAGATCGGAATTTCATCCGTCATCCAGCCCGAAGGCCACGAAGGTGCGAGCGTGCCGCTGATCCTGATGATCCATGACGCGCCGAATGCCGCGATGCGCCGCGCATTGACGGCGATTGCGAAGCTGCCGGTCGTGCGCGGCGAACCGGTGATGATCCGCGTAGAAAGTTTTGACTGACATGAGTACCACCACATCTCCATCCGTTCGCTATCAAGGCGTGATCCACCGTTACGCTCAGTACCTGCCCGTCACCGAGGCAACACCGATCATCACTCTGCTCGAAGGCAACACGCCGCTCGTTCGAGTTCCGAGTTTCGTTGATGCGATCGGCGGCAAGTTTGATCTTTACCTGAAGTACGAAGGATTGAATCCGACGTGCTCATTCAAGGATCGCGGCATGACGATGGCCGTCTCGAAGGCAAAGGAGCGCGGCGCCGAAGTCGTGATCTGCGCGAGCACCGGAAATACTTCAGCCTCCGCCGCTGCTTACGCTGCGCGCGCGAAGATGAAATGCGTGGTGATACTTCCTCACGGAAAAATTGCCCTCGGCAAGCTCGCCCAGGCACTCATGTACGGCGCCACGACCATCTCCATCGAAGGCAACTTCGACGAAGCCCTGCGCATCGTGCGTGAACTCGGCGAGACCGGAAAAGTGGAAGTCGTGAACAGCGTGAACCCTGTGCGCATCGAGGGACAGAAGACGGCGGCGTTCGAAATTTGCGACGAGCTTGGCGATGCGCCGGACTTTCATTTCCTTCCCGTCGGAAACGCCGGGAACATCACGGCGTATTGGAAGGGTTATCGCGAGTATCATGCGGCGGAGAAGTCAGACACGTTGCCGCGCATGTTTGGCTATCAAGCCGCGGGCTCTGCGCCGATTGTCGATGGCCATCCCATCGCTGATCCACACACGATCGCCACGGCGATACGCATCGGTAATCCCGCGAGCTGGCAAGGGGCAACCACAGCGATCCAGGAATCCAACGGCCACATCGACAAGGTGACGGACGAGGAAATTCTGGCGGCTTACAAACTCATCGCGCGCAGCGAAGGAATTTTCGTTGAGCCTGCGTGCGCCGCGCCGCTCGCCGGACTCATCAAATGTGTGCAAGCCGGAATGATTCCCGAGGGCAGCCTCATCACGGCCACCATGACGGGACACGGTTTGAAAGATCCTGACACCGCAATCAAAACCGCAGGCTTCGAACCCACAGTCGTTGCTCCGACGAAGGAAGCAGTGATGCAGGTGATCGGGTTGTAGTCGGGTTTGTTGTCCAGCCTTTAGGCTGCACGGACAGGCTAAAGACTGCACACCAAACGAAATTGCGGACGGGCTGTCCGCAACTCCGTTCAACGCGTCCGGCTAATTAACTTCAGCACGCGCGACTTCTCGGAGCGCTTGCGCTGGTTGTCGTCGAGGATCTTTTTGCGCAGTCGCAGATTCTTGGGCGTGGCTTTCACGTACTCATCCACGTCAACGTATTCCAGCGCGCGTTGCCGGCAGTTCCAATCGCACCCCTCCCACATTCAACAATAGACAACGAAACGGCTTCGCGTTACAACGCGCGCACCAAACAACCAAACGGACTCGCTGTTGCACAGGTAATGGAGGGTCCGTTTCTCTTTTAATGCCACTCAGCGAACCCCAAACTGTCCGGCGGCCTACCATGCCGCCTCGTCCACCCCTTTTCGGTATTCGTGTTCATCCCGTCGCCGGTTTCCTGATTGCGCTTGCGATCGTCGGAATCGTTGTGTTGATCGTTTGTGCGACGAATACGAACTTCATGCTGCGGGTCAATCCCTCCGCCGCGTCCCCTTTCGACCCGCACTGATCGAACGCAACTCGAACGCAACTCGCTTGACGCTGCGGTGCGCGATTCGCAACCTCGCACCCATGACATCCGCGCTGCCTTGCCTCGCTGCAATTCTGGCTCTCGCATCAGCGCGTGCGGCGACGACGACGCGATTCGAGGAGTTCACCAGGAAGTTCGAGCACGCTCCTGACCGCGCGGAAGTCGTCGCGTCCACGTTTCTTGGCAGCACGGGGACGGAATGGCTCGCCGCAGGAGGATTTCAACCGGATGGCACAGTGGTCGCCGCTGGTGTCTCGCTCGGACCGGATCTCGACCTCGGGGTGAAAACTGTCGTGCTCGGCACAGATGGCCCCATGCAAGCGCCGTTCCGTCGTACAAGGACCACTCGCTCAGGCCGCCCGGAACTCGACAAGAACGGCCAGCCCAAAGTGGACACGCTCGGATGGAACCACCCGAACGCGACTGCGTTCATCGCGCGCCTCTCGCCCGATTTGAAGACGATCAAATCGGTCACACGGTTCGGTTGGAAAAGCGGCGGTGTCACGAGTGCGGCGGTCGATGGCGAAGGAAATATTTATCTGTGCGGTCCGGCATCGAATGGCGTCGCAAGCATCAGCTCCGATTCGCAGGAAGTCGCGGCAAGCGACAATCGCCAAAGGCCCGGCGACTGCCTCGCAGTTTATCTCGCCAAGATTTCTCCCGATGCAACGACGGCCTTGTGGGTTCGCGTCATCAACGGCCCCAGCGGTGCGCCCAAACTCATGATCGACAAATCCGGAAAGATTCACCTTCAGGCCCAGGACTTCCGCACGTTCGACGCGACTGGAAAATTGCTTTCCACGAGAACGATTCCCGGCGGGCAGGACGGGCACGTGGCGATCAATCCTGTCGATGGCACTTACGCGCTGGGCGGCGAACATCATTGGCCCACGGGCCGCGAGCCGTATCGCGATCCGACGCTGAACATATTCAAACCCGACGGCACGCTGCTTTACGAACTCTACAACTGGGATGGTCCGCTCGTGGGTTTGAATGCGTTGCGTCTTGTCTCCGATTCCGCGATTCGCGGCGTCACGTATGATCACGAAGGCAACCTGCTCATTCACGCGTGGAGTGATGGCGGCAACAGCGTGATGTATCGCGAACCGAATGACGTCTTCACCACGTCCCCCAGGATGTCCGGCCTCGGCTTCAGCGCGTGGGGCGCCGGTGTGTTGAGTTGCGCCTACGTGATCAAGATCGACCCGAAGGATTACAAAATCGCCGCAGGCACGTTGTGGGTCGGATACCTGAAGGACCGAAACAAGCCAAACTCCGTCACGATCAACAGCATGGGGATAGCCCGCGATGGTTCGGTATGCGTCGGCGGCGGAGCGGCGTCGTCCTTGATCCAGACTGGCAATGCATTTCCCGGCGAACCGACTGGCAACTATGTGGCGGTGATGAGTCGCGATCTCGCCTCATTGCGTTTCAGTTCCACAGTGCCCGCCACCGGACAAACGGAACTGAATGAAGGGGCGCGGTACGGAATTGCATCGGGAACGGTAAACGGAAAAACGTTTGTGCTATTCCTGAGCGGCGCATCGGAGCGCGAGGGCGATCGCACAGCTCCCGTTCTTAATGCGCGCCAGGAAAAATTCGCCGGCGGCTTCAGCGACGGCCATCTGCTGCTGCTCGACCTCTCTGCCAAACCATAAGGTGAACATGAAACTCTGCTTCTCATTCCTCGCGCTGCTCGCCTTCACGGTCTCGGCCTCTGCGCAACAGGTCACTTCCAACCAGCTTTACCGCGTCACGCCCGAGTTTCCGAAATACGTCACGGCGCACGTGGAATTCCGCGACCCGACCGGCGCGCGCTGGCCAAGCTTCTTCTACGGCAAGCCTGCGACGAATGGATTAGTGCAACTCAATGCCGCTCAGCCTGCCGCGATGTTCAGGTTGGATTGCAATCAACGTCCGCAAACAAATGGGGATCAATCGCGCCGCGTGCTCGGCGAGATTTTTGACGGCTCGAAAAAAGGTGGCGTTGGTTTAGTGATCAATGGCATGGGGCCGATTAAGGCTGGACTGGAAAAGGCCGGCACCCTGAGCACGACACTCATCGGCATTCTCGACGTGGCCGGGAAAAGAATTCCAGTGAACGCACCCGCCACACTCCGACCGCAAACTGGCGGCAAGGGTGATGAGAAGAACGAATCGCTGATGATTGATCTTGGATTTGAAGTGAGAGCGGGCGATCTCGGCCTGAAAAACATCGACGCCTCCGCACCGATTCTGGTGCGAGCCGCCGTCACGGCCTACTCGGAGGCGGCTGTTGCCGCCGCGGCGGCAAGAAAGCGCTGAATCGCTTCACGCTGATTCCTGTTTCCCTTCGAAACTGCGGCGACGCATTCTCCCTTCGTGTTGTCTGCAGATCGGACCGCGATCACTTTTCGCTACGAACGCTGGCGCGCTCTCAGTTCAGGAATCATCGAGAGCGCAGCTTCAACCTTCCTGCTCACCATCGCCGTGCGGGCGTATCACTCGGGGCCGTTCTGGAAAGCCGCCATCGCGGGCGGAAGCAGCCTCGGCCTTTTACTCACGCCAGTTGTGGTGTCGGTCGTGACGAAGCGCGCGTTGATACCGGCACAAGCGTCCGCGAAGTTGTTCTTCATCGGTGCCGCGTGCTTTGTCGCGGCATTCATCGCGACATTGTTTGGCTGGCTCTCCCTTTTCGCGATCGGCTCGATGCTCGCCCTGGCTTCGACCGCGGCGGTGATTCCGCTCTTCACGCACATTTATCAGGAGAACTATCCCGAATCGCGGCGGGGCATCCTCTTTTCGCGAACCGTGATGATCCGCATCGGAATGGCGGCAGCGTTCAGCCAATTCGCCGGTTGGGGATTGTCCGGGCGCTTCGAGTGGTTTCCAGGTCTCGTGCTGAGCTTCGCGATGGCAATGGCGTTCGGCGGATTTTGTCTCGCGCGCATGCCGTCGCATCCGATTCACGATGAAGGCGGCGGTCATCCTTTTCGCGCGATGCGGTTCGTGCGCGACGACGCGATCTTCCGCCGCACTCTGATCTGCTGGATGTTGATGGGCTTCGCCAATCTCATGATGGCGCCGTTGCGCGTCGAGTATCTGGCGAACAGGCAATACGGCCTGAACCTCACCGTCGGCACGATCGCGCTGCTCACCGGCGTGGTGCCAAATCTCGCGCGGCTCATGATGAGTCCGGTCTGGGGCTGGCTCTTCGACCGCATGAACTTCTTCGCGCTGCGCGTGACGCTGAACATCGGGTTCGCGATCGGCATTCTCACGTTCTTCGTCAGTAACAGTTTCGCCGGGTTGATCGCTGGCGCGGTGATTTTCGGAATCTCGAACGCCGGCGGCGATGTGGCGTGGAGTTTGTGGGTGACGAAGTTTGCGCCACCGGGACGCGTCGCCGATTACATGTCCGTGCATACGTTCTTCACCGGCGTGCGCGGCGTGCTCGCACCCATGCTGGCCTTCGCGCTCGTGACGAGATTGAGCCTCGGCCTGATGGCGGCGATCAGCGCGGGTCTGATTGTGGCGGCGAGCGTGTTGCTCCTGCCGGAGATCAAGTTTGGGAAACGCGCGCGGAAAACTTCGGCTCTTGTGGAAGAGATTTCGGAGTGAAGGACCGCGTGCGATTGCCAACGCTCTACTTGTTCCTGCCAAGCTTCTTCTCGCAGACGCCTTGCTCGCCAAGCGCCTTCTCAAAACCACCGTCGGTAAGCCACACTTTCGCCTTCACGTCGTTGCGCAGGTAAGCATCCCAAAACGCCGTCGTGCTGGCGCGAATGGTTTCGTGCATGGCCGTGAGCTGCGGAGTTTCAGCACGCCGAGCACTTGGGCCCGAGAACAGCATGTGATCGCCGCCCGTGAATGTGACGAGGAACTGCGGCGTGTTCGTGATTTCGTCGAACGGAATGCGCCTGTCCTTCGCCGCAGTGTCGCCGATCGGGCTGTTGTCCGCGGTGCCCGTCATGTGCAGCAGTGGAATCGTGATCTTCGAGTAGTTGCGCGTCGCAGGAATTTTCGGAACAGGTGCGCTCATGGCAATGGCCGCCTTCACACGTTGATCAGCGTAACTCTTGCCAGTCAAACCAACGCTCTGTCCGGCGACCGCCAATGTTGTCCACGCGCCGAACGAGTGCCCCGCCACACCAATTCGATCAAGATCGAGTTTACCCCGAAACACTGCGTTGGTCTTGTTCATCGCCGTGAGCTCGTCGAGGGCGAAGCTGACGTCGATGGCGCGATTCACTGCGTTCAGTGGATCCATCGTCGCACTGCGCATCGACTGCATCGGATTTGCCACACCGCGCCACACCGCATCGTCGCTGCCGTGATGCTGGAGATGCACTGAGACGTAACCGTGACTCGCCCAATGCCGGCCGAGATATTCGTAGCCTTCACGCGAGCCGCCGACTCCGTGGGAGAACACGATCACCGGACATGCGTTCGTGGCGCTCTTTGGGAAGTAAATCTTGGCCGGCACATCGCGCTGCCGTTTCGTGTCACGCCACTCCAGCGTCAACGCATCGACGGCAAAAGATCCAGGGGCGCTTGCCGGCATTTCAGCGCCAGTCACGCAAACCGCCACCGCAATCCAAGCCAGCAAAGCAAATCTCATGTTCTCCATGACGACGAAAGGGGGCTCGAATGTTACGCGCTTTCGCTCACCTCACTGCGCAGTCCACCCGCCATCGATCACGATGTCCGTGCCCGTGATGAAGCCTGCGTCTTCAGAGCAGAGATAAACGGCGAGTTTGCCGATCTCCTCGGGCTTGCCCCAACGATGCAGTGGAATCTTTGAAAGGAATTGCGCACTCAATTCCGCGTTGGTCGTGAGCGGCAGGTTCATCTCCGTCGAGTAAACGCCGGGGCTGATGCCATTGACCGTGATTCTCTCCGGAGCCAATTCGAGCGCGAGAGCATGGGTGAATCCGAGCAGCGCCGATTTACTCGCCGAACCGCCATCGCTTTACCGAGTCCTTTGCTCGCGCCCGTTACCAAAGCGGATTTCCCTTGCAGCTTCATCCAGAGAATTTTGAAGGCGTGAGTTGGAGAAGGCGAGCGCGCAGAAGATTGACGCCGCCGCATCCGCAACGAAACTGCGCGCGCCAATGTCGCTGATCGTTTTCGAAGATGAACACCTGCTGGCGGTAAACAAACCGGCGGGCTGGAACACGCACGCGCCATCGCCGTACGCGGGCGAAGGCATTTACGAATGGCTCAAACATCGCGAACCGCGCTGGGCGAAGCTCGCGATCATTCATCGGCTGGATAAAGAAACGAGCGGCGTGCTCGTGTTCGGCAAGACGGCAGCGGCGAACAAATCTCTGACGGAGCAGTTCACATCGCGCGCGGTGAGGAAGAATTACTTATTGCTCACGGATCGCGTGGTAAAGCGAAAGGAGTTCACGGCGACTTCAACGATTGTTCGCGCAGGAGATAAATACGTGAGCCGGCCCATGCACGCCACGGCTGAACTCGCCGAAACACGATTCACTGTGCTTAACACCGATGGCCCGAACACGATCGTGCGGGCCGAGCCAACCACTGGACGCACCCATCAGATTCGCGTTCACGCGGCGGAACACGGGTTTCCGATTCTTGGCGATACACTTTACGGCGGGACGGACGCAGACCGGGTGTTCCTGCACGCCGAAGAAATCTCGTTCGCACATCCGGTCACGGGACAACCGCTGACCTTCCGCGCACCTTGCGATTGGAGCGCGGACTGCCGAGTCCGCGCGGACATCACTGTCCGCTCTCCTGAGTTGCGCGCCTCAGTGATTGATCCGAACGCAACCGACTCCTTCCGACTGGTTCACGGCGCGAGCGATGGATGGCCCGGACTTTACGTGGATCGACTCGGCGACTTTCTGCTGGTGGAAACAGACCAACCACTCACTTCCGCACAACAAGAAATAATCAAACGCCTCGCCAGCACACACGCTTCGCGCGGCGCTTACCACAAACTGCTCAACCGCAACGTTCGTCGCACAAACGTGACGGAGGCATCGCCACGCCTGCTCTTCGGCGACCCCGCGCCGAATCATTTCACGATTCGGGAAAATGGATTGAGCTTCGAGATGAGTTTCACCGAAGGCTACTCGGTTGGAATGTTTCTCGATCAACGGGACAATCGGCGTCGCTTTCTGACCGGGCATGTGGCGGCAGATTTTGCGCTCGATAGTTATGCATCACGTTCCCCCTCACCCCGGCCCTCTCCCTCGGGGAGAGGGGGAAAGTCATCCAGCGGGATTCGTGAAGTGAGCGAGCGGCTGACCGAAGAGGTGGCGACCGTTCTCCCTCTCCGCTGGGGAGAGGGCCGGGGTGAGGGGGAACCAGGCGCTCCAACGACAACGGCTCCGACTACGCGCGATCTATCCGGCTGGGAAGTCCTGAACACATTTGCTTACACCTGCGGTTTCTCCGTAGCCGCGGCGAAAGCAGGCGCACGCACCACGAGCCTTGATCTCTCGAAAAAGTATCTCGAATGGGGCAAACGCAACTTCCCGCTCAATGGCCTCGACGCCTCGCAGCATGACTTCATCTACGGCGACGCGTTCGACTGGATGCGACGGCTCGTGAAGAAAGCACGCGCCTTTGACTGCATCATTCTCGACCCGCCGACGTTTTCGCAATCCAAGGAAGGCGGCACGTGGCAGGCGGAAAAGCATTACGGGCGGCTCGTGGAAGCAGCGCTGCCGTTGCTGAAACCGAACGGCGTCCTACTGGCATCTACCAATGCTGCGAAAATTGAGCCCGAACAATTCGTGGAAACTATTCACGCCACGGCAACTCAAGCACGCCGAAGAATTCTTCAGGAACATTACGTGCCGCAACCGCCCGACTTTCCCATCTCGCGCGAGGAACCGGCTTATCTGAAAACGATCTGGCTGCGCGTGTCGTGAAAATTGGGAGATCGGACTCTCCCTCAGAACTCCGCACCCGTTCCGACCTCTTCATTCTCGCCGGCCACCCGTTACCTCAATCTGGTCAACGGCACGAACCTGTTGGCGGTGGAGATCCATCAAATCAACCTGGCCAGCAGCGACGTGACTTTTGCTCTCGAACTGGATGCCAGTGTCCTCATCACCGAGCAGCCGCATCTTGGAGTTGACCTCTCCGGTTCCCAATTCTCGCTGAACTGGTCGGCCCTGGATCCGGGCGTCTTCGCTCTATATGCTGCGACCAACCTGAAGCCGCCGATTGCCTGGCAACGCCTGACCAACCCGCCCAGCCTGGTAACCGGGGTCTGGCAAATCACGCTACCGCATACCAACTCCAACCGCTTTTTCCGACTGCAAACCCAATGAAACCTTTCAGGAAGCACTTTATCACCTTTAGCAGGATCGTTTTCACCGCTGGTATTGTGGCTGTTTCCTTGTCACCAAGGATCCTGGATGCTGAACTCCGATATTACGCCATTCTAGCGCGATTCGCCTGGTAATGAGTGTCATCTTCTCCCGCCAATTCGGACTCCACCTTGTTGACGATGATACTCTGATACTTTTGCCCCGGCTGCATCTTCAGCTTGTTCATCGTTTCCGTGCCGATGCGCTCGGGAAACATTTCAACAATCTGCTCCGCGTTGGCGCGAAGGCCGCCAAACTCCAACGAGAGCGATTGCAGGAAGACAATCAGGGAGCGCTTCGCCGGCGTGTGGACGATCGATGCTTTCGCTGTCGCGGCCGTGCCGCTCACGCCGCGCGCGGCGACGTATTCCGGCGCTGACATATAGCGGTGCTGCGCTGTCTCGCCATCGTCGAACTTTTTGTATCGTGTGCTGCTCATTCGATCGGCTCCGTCGTTGTGTTTGCCTCGCGTGTGCCTTCTTCCATCAGCCGCAATCCCTGCAAGTCTTCCGCAGTCGCGTTCGCGTATTGGCGCGTAGGCAATCCGAGCCGGGCCGCAATTCGTTGCGCCTCACGGGCGATTGATGCGCCATCGCGAACCGCCTTCTTATTCTCAGTGCGCAAATGATCGATGCGCGCACCCAGCTCGGCGGCTGTGCGATCGGGAACGACGCGGCGAGCGCTTTGCCGGTGAATGGCCTTTACCACGCGAAAGCGCGCCTTCGCGTAGCTGCTGTGCGCGTGTGCCTTCGCAACTCGTGTTGGAAAACTTCGGAGTCGGTATCGAGCGCCGGCACGGCGGCAGAGCGTTCAACGAGAATGGGATTCTTGCGGTTCATGTCAGTGAGCACGATGTGCTCGGGTGTCTCGGGATCGAACCACGCGAGCACGTCCTGCCCGATCAGACGTCCGGTTTGTTTGTCGTGATAAACGAAGGACTCTGAACACACCGTCGTGATGAGACTCCTGATCACGGCGGCGTTGTAATTGCGATCCGGCTGAAGACTGAAGCCGAGCACCTTCAGTGAGCGGCAATCGACGGCGAGAATGCATTGCCCGCGCGTGAGAATGCACTTGCCGGTTTTGTCGTGATGCCAGGCGTATATCGGCATCGTCACGTCATCCATCGTGGGCGCATACATGGACGGCACACCGGACCAGTCGCGTTTCACCCAGGCGCTTGCGGCATCCGCTGCGCGAGCGCCGATGCGATAGGGCTTCAACACTTCAAGATCGTGACGGAGCGCTTCGCGCAGACGGTGAGGCACGTAAGATTTACTCTGCGGCGCGGTGCCGTTGAACTCATGGCCGAGATACTTCCGCATCTCGCGGCTGAGTCCTGATTGCTCACCAAGTTCGCGGAGTTCGCGCACGCCTTGCGCGAGCCGGGCGCCGCAGTTGAAAAGTGAGTGTGTGAGGATTTGATCGAGATCAGCCTGGCTGAATGCTGGGGCGCGATCTTCACCGCGTTTGCTTTCGCGGCCATCTTTCAACGCGAGCGGATGCGCCTGCTTTTCGCCGAAGCGATCGAACTTGCGACCAGAATTCACGCGCAACGCCTCGGCGGACGTGGCGAGCGACGGCGCGAACTGCCAGAGGAAATCGAGCAACGCGCGTTTGAGCTTCCTTTCGCCGCTCGTGCCAGCGTGCGCGAGGAACAGTTTGCACGCCGCGAACCAGAGCGCCTCGCCTTCCGTGCTTGTGGGCGCGGTCGGATCAGAGAACCCGGTGATCAGTCGATGCAACGGGCCGAAGGATTCATCAAAGCTCAATGCCTTCGGCATCTCGCGTTTGCGCGCGCAGTTGTCATCAAGGAACAAGGCGACGTTCAGAAAGTCGTCAGCATTGCGGGCGCGGGCGCGGGTGCGCTGAAAAACGAAACGCCAGGTGCGATCGGCAATCTCATGTCCGAACTCGCGCGCGTAGTCGGCGCGTCCGAGCTGCTCCAGTTCCGCGCCGGCCATCTCACCGCGTTCGTAGCGCTCCAGTGATGGCAGGAGCGCACGTTGCAACTTCACGGCTTTGCGGCGGCAATCGTCGGAAACTTCATTGAGCGGGATCTTCGGTTGCCACGCCTTGCGCAACAGCGGATTGAGTTGCGCGACGAGCAACTCTTTTCTGTCACGGCAATTCTGGCGCGGGGCTTCAGCATCGAGTTCCTCGCGAAGCCGCTTCACGGTAGGCAGCGGCCTCCTGCTGGTTTTGCACCGTGTCCGCTTCAATGGGCGCGCGCTGTTCGCGATTTCGAAATCGTTCCGTGGCCTCGCGCGCGGTGTGCTGAGATTGCTGCGCGGCGGCCACGGCGCTGGTCTGAAGAACTTGGCATCGTCGATCTTGTCGATGAGTTGCTGGCTGAGCATCAATTGCCGGTTGAACTCGGCGAGCTTGACAGTGCCGGAAACAGATTGCTAACAACTTCGCGCAACTTCGCGGGTGTATCTTCAGATGCCGGCGGCACTACTCCGCTCACGTATTGATTCAGACTTTCTGCCAAAACACGCACGCCGCCGTCACGCCACTAGCACATCGTTTCATTAAAATGTTTACAAATCAGAGAGCAAAAGCTCGAATTTTTTCCAGCGATGGACGACTGATGCGGCATTGATCTGGGCGATCCCAAGCAGAATTCTCTCTTTGAGTTCCGCCTTGGACTTGACTCGGATACTCCGCAGGAACGTGTGGGCCATCTTGCCAAAGAGTGTTTCCACCAGGTGGAGCCAGGACCCGTGCTTGGGTGTGTGGACATACTTGAATCGATTGGGCCGGCTCGCCAGATACGCGCGGGTTTCCTCCGAGATGTGGGCCGAGTGGTTATCGAGTAAAATCCGGATCGTCGCCTCCGGCGGATAATGGGCATCCAAGTCTTTGAGCAGCGCGATGAATTCCCGGCTCCGATGCCGATCTTCGACTCGCGCCACCACATGCCCGTCATGCAAGTCCAGCGATGCCAGAATAGAAACTGTTCCGTGCCGCTTCTATTCATGGTCGCGGCCCACGGTGGAATGTTTTCCCGGCACCGGCGGCAAATCCGCTGCCGTATTCTCAATGGCCTGCACCCCCGGCTTATTCCCGCAAAATACTCCTGCTCGGGCCGGCCCCTTTCCTCCCACCGTCCACCGCTGCCGGAACTCGTGATGGAAGACCGCAGCATGGACACGCTCACCTTCACCCACCGCGAGGCTAACGAGGAAGGAGCTTTCGGCGGTCTGTCGGCGCGCCGCCACGCCGGTTGCGTGAAGAAAGTTATCGAACCGCGCGTCGGTTTTGCCTACATGACATTCATGCAATCACTCCAACGCATCACAGGCATTCTGTCGGCGTGCGCAATCGTCGGTGTTCTCGCGGGCTGCGCGACCGATTCATGCTGCGAATCACCGGCAAAGGAAACCACCTCCGCGAAATCGGAAGGCGGCTTCGTCTCGCTCTTCAACGGCAAGGATCTCACCGGCTGGAAACTTGTGGGCAAACACGGCGACGGTTACGGGGCCAGCAACGGCATTCTCTATTGCGCCAAGGGCGGCGGCGGGAATCTGTATTACGACAAGGAGTTCTCCGATTTCGCACTGCGCTTCGAGTTCCGTCTCCAGGCGGGCGCGAACAACGGCGTGGGCATTCGTTCTCCAGGTGAAGGTGATTCG
>JBBRBM010000036.1:0-36156 GCA_038205745.1 Verrucomicrobiota bacterium
CTCCTGCCAGTTGAAGGTGTAGCCATGGCTGAGTCCCTGGATCAGTTTCAGTGTTCTCAAGTCGTCCGCGCTCAGAACTTCCCGGTGCAACGCCAGGGCTTGGAGAAAGAACGGTTCGAGTTCGGTCCAAGGCATTTCCCCCAGAATCATCATGACGAAAGCGCGCGCCTGCATGAACTGGAGCGTGAGCGGGTCCTTTTCGCCCAGGACTCGGTGGCTGGTTTCGAGTCCCTGTCGGGTGAGCGGTTCGGCTTGGGCGATGTCGCCATTCCACCAGCGGGCCATGACCAAACCGTAGAGTGAGCGCAGGGTATCCGGGTGGCTTTCGCCCAGATGTTCGCGCTGAAGCCAGCGCGCGCCCTCATAATGCTGGGCGGCTTTGGGGTAGTCGCCGAGTTCCGTATAGACCGAGCCGAGGGTCTGGCGGATGGAAGCCTCGACCAGCGGCGGACGTCCGGTAGGTTGGTCTATCCTGAGGGCGATACGGTTGAGCAAGGCGCGGACGGTGAGGTCGCGGTCCGGCTGGTAACCGGGACTGGCCTGGCTTAAAACGTCGTCCTGGATGAAGTGGAGCGCGGCTTTGGCGTTGGCCTCGGCGACGAGGGCGCGGCGCAATTCTCTCTTGGCCCGCAAGGTCTGCGTGATGCTGACCACGGTCCCCACCAGAACGGCCGTGAGCACCAGCGTCGTCGCGGCGGACATGACTTTGTTTCGGCGCAGCAGTTTCTGAAAGCGATAGGCCGTGCTCGGTGGCCGGGCGACCACCGGCTCATTGTTGAGGTGCCGCTTGAGATCAGCCGCCAGCCCGTTGGCGGTGTCATAGCGGCGCGAGCGGTCCTTCTCCAGACACTTCATCACGATCCAGTCGAGGTCGCCCTTGAGTTGGTGGATCGTCTCCTTCACCCGTAGCAGCCGACGTGAGGAGGCTCTGACTTCTTCTTCCGTCGCAGGCTTGTCCGAGGATGGAGATTGGAGCCTCCTTACGTCGGCTGCTACGAGGGTTTGACTGAGCTTCGTGCTGGGACGCGGCGGTTCCTTCTCGCGAATGGTCTTGCGCATCGCGTCGATGCCGGAGGCCATCAGCTCCTTCGCATCGAAGGGCGTGCTCCCGGCCAGCAGTTCGTAGAGCAACACGCCCAGGCTGTAGATGTCGCTGCGCGTATCAATGTCCAGCCCGCTCATCTCCGCCTGCTCCGGACTCATGTAAGCCGGCGTGCCGATGAACTGGTGCAACTGCGTGTAAACCGTGTTGTCCGTCAGCCGCCCTTCCGTCGCCTTGGCGATGCCGAAATCGATCACCTTCGGCACCGGCACGTCATCGTGCAGCGTCACGAGGTATTTTGGGCGTGATCTGTTTTGGCCGGACGCCAGCAGGAAATGATTTGCCTGCTCAGCGAGACCCGGAGAGATTAGCGCCATGCGCGTGAGAATCATTCTGTTGATCTCCCTCGTGCTCAATGCCGCCCTGCTCGCGGTGTTGCTCGTGGTCATCCCTTCGAAGCGCCAGACGAGCGCGTACGTGCGACCGATCAACCCCGCGCTCGTGGCTTCCAACCCGGTGCGCATCATCAAGACCAACGTGCTCATCCGCCCGCGCGTCTTCACCTGGCAGGAAATCGAATCGGGCGATTACACGACCTACGTCGAAAACTTGCGCGCCCTCGGCATGCCGGAGGCAACGATCCGCGACATCATTATTGCGGACATCGAGCAACTGTTCGTGAAGAAGCGCCGCGATCTGGCATCACAGCAGGACACTGAGTGGTGGCGCGCACAGCCTTCGCAGGCGTATCAATCGAACCAGCTTGCGCAGGCGTTTGCGCTGGATGAAGAGCGCACCACGTTGCTCAATCGCCTGCTTGGTGAAGACTGGAAGAAGTCGCGCCTCGATCAACAGCCTGATCCAGTGCCACTCACCGGTCCGATCCTCAGCGCGCTTCCCGATGACGTGAAGAAGACCGTGCAGACCATCGCGTCGCGTTCCACCGATCGTGTGCGTGAATATATTTTGCAGGCGCAGAACGCCGGCCAGCAGTTGAACCAGATCGAGCTCGCGAAGCTCCGCGAGCAAACGCGCGAGGACCTGTCGAAAGTTTTGAACCCGCAACAGCTCGAAGAATTCCTGGTTCGCAATTCGTATAACGCCACCCAGTTGCGCCGCCAACTCGAGGGACTGGACGTCTCGCCGGATGAGTTTCGTGCCGTGTTCCGTCGTGTCGATCAAATCGAGCGCGACATTCAATTGCGCTACAGCGGCGATGATGCGGACTCACAGCGTCAACGTTCTGCGCTGGAACAGCAGCGTCTGGCCGCCATTCGCGAAGCAGTCGGCCCCGAGCGCTACGATACTTACGTGATGCTTAACGACCCAATTTATCAGGAGTCCCTGGCCACCACCGAGAAAGCGGGCGCATCCGCGGAAGCAGCGGCGGCGATCTATGAGATCACCCGTGCGACGAATGATGAACTCGCCCGCATTCGCAACGACGCCACGCTCACCGCAGGTCAGAAGCAGGAGCAAATCCGCGAGGCCCAGGCGGAACAGCAGCGCGCGCGCGCGCTGGTGCTGGGGGAACAACTGCCGGAGCCGACAACGCCCCCGGTTCCGATCGAGCCGCCCCTGCGCAGTCACGTGAAAAATCCCGGAGAGACTCTGGGCGAACTTGCGTTTCGTTATCGCATTCGCATCCCGGAGCTTCGTGAAGCGAATCCCGGCATCGACGTGAATCGTGCTCCCGCCGGAACTGTGTTGAACATTCCGTTCGCAACGCAGCCGTCCATCCAACCGCCATTGCCGCCAGGGGCGCGCTAGTTCGGCTTCGGCGTCAGCTTCGGCAGTTGCACGACCGGGGTTTGCAGAATTTCGATGGCGTCTTGTGCCGACTGGCGAATTTCCGGATCGGGATCGTTCAATAATCCATTCAGCAATGCGATCGACCGCGTGTCTTCGAGATCGATCAATCCGTCGATGGCGCTTTGTCGGACGTCGCTCGGCAATCCCTGACGCACCCCGAGCGTGAGCATGATCAGCTTCTCGTCCTTGAATCCTTCTATGCCAAGCAATGAATCGAGCAGGTCCACTTTCAAGTCAGGATCCGTTTCGAGGTCGAACAGGCGCGTGAGAGACTTCACGGAATCAGCGGTGCCGGCTTCGGAGATGTCCATCATCACGTCGAGACGCGTGTCGCGATTGGTGGTCGATGCGTAATCCCGTTCCAGTTCAGGCAACGGCTTCATCGGCGGATCATCGAGCAGGTTGGTGATGGACGCTTCGTTCGTCACCATCGTGAGGACGCGCTGGGCAATATTGCTTCGCACGGCAAGGCTCGCGCCTGTGGCACTCATCGAAGGCACATTCGCTGGCGGCGTTCCACCGATCGAAGTGGCGGGTCGCGATATTTGTGTCGTTGGTGTCACGTTCGAGGGAATTGCTGCGACAGGAGTGGGCGTGGGCGCGACAGCATCAGTGCGTTTAAGTCTTGGCACCAGCAGCAACCCCGCAAGCGCGAGACTCAAGACCACGATTAAAATGATAATTCCCCGTGACATCGTTATTGACGGGGAATCTGAGGGCTTACCGGCATGAATTCAAATTTGATTTTCGCAAACCGCGTGGGCGGCGGTTTTGTCAGGCTCGACAATGGTTCCTTTGTGCGGCGAGAGGCCGGGCAAACTTCGGCTCGAAGTGGTGCCAGCGCTCCGTAGCGGGCAACGGATGTTACCGGATCGACTGCGCGGTCGCCGGATCCATCGCGCGTCGCAACATCTCGCTTGGCCCGCCGCCGAATTGCTTCCAGTAAAGTGCCTTGAATGGATTCACCTTCGGGCCGGTGACGTTCTCGTTGACCAACAGCGGCTGAACTCCTTTCCACCATTCGTCATAACGGGCGCGCAGTTGGGCGGCCACGTCGGGGTGCTGCGCAATCACATTGGTCTTCTGCCCGTAGTCGTTCTTCAGGTCGTAAAGCGCGGTGTTGCTTACCAAAGCAAAGCGGCTGTTGCGGATGGCGCATGGGTTGAACTTCGCTGCCGCTGCCTCTCCACGCGGCCATCGCCCGACATGCGTGACGAGGAAACGATCCGGCCACTCCGATCGCGGATTTTTGAGCAACGGCACGAGGCTGCGGCCTTCCACCTGCCGCGCGACATCGCCGTCCAGTTTCACCCCCACGATTTCGCACAGGGTCGGGAACACATCGATGTGCGCCGTGAGCGCCGCGCAATCCACTGTGTTAGTGAACCCTGACGGCCATCGCCAAAACGACGGCACTCGCGTCGCGCCGACGTACGGCGTGGCTTTGCCGCCACGCATCCCGGCATTGAATAGCTTCACACCCGCGGTGCCGCCGTTGTCGGTCATGAAAATCACAAGCGTGTTCTCGGCGATGCCCCACGCTTCGAATTGCTTCATGAGCGCGCCGAAGTTGTCGTCGATGTTTGCGATCATGCCGAAGAACTTCGCGACATTGTCCGGGACCGTTCCTTTGTAACGCTGGAAGTAATCCTCCGGACAATCGAGCGGAGCGTGCGGCGCGTTAGGTGTGATGTAGGCGAGAAACGGCTTGCCACTCTTGCGTTGCCCGTCAATCCAGCGTTGGGCCTGAGCGAAAAACACGTCGGTGCAATAGCCGCTGGTTTTCACGAACTGGCCGTTGTGCAGGATGGCCGGATTGAAATACGAGTTGCTCGGCGCGTCGCCGCAACTGCCCGCATACGTCTGCCCAATGCCGCCTGCGCCGTGAATGAACACTTCGTCAAAGCCGCGCCGCTCGGGCTGATATTCCGCTTCGTCGCCGAGATGCCATTTACCAAAAATACCCGTCGCGTAGCCCGCCTTCTTCAACACTTGCGCGATCGTGGTGGCATTCAACGTCAAACGTTCGCGTTCGTAGATCGTGTGCGTGACGCCGTTCTTGAACTCATGCCGTCCGGTCATCAGTGCCGAGCGCGTCGGTGCGCACGTGGGGCTCACTTGAAAGTCCGTGAAGCGCATACTCTGCCGCGCGAAGCCGTCGATGTGCGGCGTCTTGAGAATCGGGTTGCCGGTGAAACTCAAGTCGCCGTAGCCCTGATCGTCCGTCATTACGATGACGATGTTCGGCTGCACTGTGGCGAGGACCGATGCCGCGCAAAGCAGCAGCGCGTAAACGAACTTGCTCATCATGGTTCCTGCTTTGTTCGCGCCTGCGTTGGCGCCTCCTTGCGAATTTTCACCGGCACCGTGTTCGTCTGTCGCGGGCCCGGCGTGCTGCGTCCCTCGGCGACGTAACGTTCCAGCAGCGCGCCCAGCCTTGCGACGATTTCCGGATGCGCCGAAGCCACGTTGTTCGTTTCTGCGATGTCGCGTGACAGGTCGTAGAGCTGCGTTGCAGGCAATTTCTTCGCGGCGGGAGTACCGGGCCGCGGCGCACTCCATCCGCCGGAACTGGAGCAAAGCCCGAGCTTCCAATTCCCCTGCCGGATGGCAAATGAGCCGTTGATCGAATGATGAACGAGCGCTTCACGAATGGGCACTTTCGCCTGGCCGAGCAGCACTGGCTTCAGGCTCACGCTGTCTTCCGCAGCGTTCGACGGAAACGTGGCGCCAAGAATATCTCCGCATGTCGCCATGAAGTCGTTCAGGCACACCAACTGATCCGTGGTGCTGCCCGCCGCCACCCGGCCCGGCCAGCGCGCAATGAACGGAATGCGATGGCCGCCATCAAAAATGTCCGCCTTGGTTCCGCGAAACCCAGAACTCGGATTGTGGCTGTGCTCCGCGAGCTTGGGAAAATCCGCCTCGGGCGAACACCCATTGTCGCTGGCGAAGAACACCAGCGTGTTGCTCGCCACGCCCGCCCTTTCCAGCGCATCGAGCACCCGGCCCACGGACCAATCCGTTTCCATCACGAAATCGGCGTAAGGGTTCAAGCCGCTTTTCCCGCGCCACGCTGCGGTGGGCGCAATCGGCGTGTGCGGCGAATTCAGCGGCAGATAAAGAAAGAACGGCCGTCCGCGCTTTGCCTCCTCAGCGCGCTGCTCGATGTATGCGACCGCTTTGCGGGTGAAGGTCGGCAACACATCTTCCGCCTCGAACTTTTCCGCGGCCGGACCGCGCCGCGTCATTTTATTCGTCCGGCCCTGCATCATCTCGAAGGCGTTGGTGACCGTAGGCACGAACACCACTCGATCGTTCTCGATGAATGTGTACGGCACCATGTCGAGCGACGCCGCGATGCCGAAGTATTGGTCGAAGCCAACGCTGTTCGGCCCGTTGCGAATCGGCTGGGTGAAGTCCGCGCGCCAGCCGTCCTCGCCCTTCTCGACCGCATCATTGAAGCCGCGCTCTCGCGTCTTGAATGCCCAGTCCATGCCGAGATGCCATTTGCCGATCGCCGCCGTGTGATAACCCTGTTGCTTGAGAAACGTCGCGACCGTGAGGCGTCCCGGCTCGATCAGTGTCGGGCTCATGCCACCCAGCACTCCGGATTGCAGGCGCGACCGCCAGTTGTATCGACCGGTGAGGATGCCGTAGCGCGTCGGTGTGCACACGGCGGAACTCGAGTGCGCATCCGTGAACCTCATACCCTGCGCCGCGAGGCGATCAATGTTCGGCGTGCGAATTTTGCTTTGAGGATTCAGACAACCCACATCGCCATAGCCAAGATCGTCGCAAAGAATGAACACGATGTTTGGCCGTTCGGCGGCGAAACTGAGCGCAGCGCTCACGCAAACGATCATCACCGCTAAATAAAGCCGTGGGCCGAGCGAGATGGAAAATTGTCTCATCGTGTCATCGTTATCTCGCAGGCTGCGGGCTGAAGATTTTCTCCGGCGGCATCGGATCATTCATCTCGATCATCAAGCTGCGCAATTTTTCATCGAGACTCGCGAGAGTTTTTGCGTGCTTCGGGTTAGCGGCCAGATTGTTCGTTTCCCACGGATCGCTCTTCACGTTGAAGAGTTGCACCTGACCCGAAGCCGGCGTGCGGATGAGTTTCCATTCCGGCGTTCGGACCGCGCGCTGACGATCGATGAACGCGGCATACAGTGCGTCGTTCAATTGCTTCTTCTGGCCCGTGATGAGTGGCACGATGCTCGGGAACTGCACCGTCGCAGGCACACTCGTTCCGGCCATCTCGCACGTGGTGGCAAAGAGGTTTTGCATGTTGATGAGCGCGTCGTTGCGTTTGCCCTTCGGGATTCCCGGTCCCGCCACGATGAACGGCATTCGGAGCGAGTGATCGTAGAGGCTCTGCTTTCCCATCAGCCCGTGTTGCCCGACGGCGAGGCCCTGATCCGAAGTGAAAATCACGATGGTGTTATCCGCTTTGCCGCTCGCTTCGAGTGCGTCGAGAATGCGCCCGATCTGCGCGTCAAGGTGCGTGATCATCGCGTAATATTCCTGGAGGTGAACGCGAATCACCTCCGGCGTGCGTGGATACGACGCGAGGATTTCATCGCGACCTTCCATGCCCTTCTCGATGGGGAACGGGTGTTGCGGCAAAAAATTCGGCGGCAACTTCAACTTCTGTGCAGGATAAAGATCGAGGAACTCTCGCGGCGACTGACGCGGATCGTGCGGCGCGTTGAACCCGACATACATGAAGAAAGGACTCCTGGCCTGCGCTGCGTTTGTGCGCAGGAAACTGATGGCGGCGTCAGCGATCAACACGCTGCTGTGAATCGTCTGTCCGTTTGTATGAATCCAATGCCCACGCCATTTTGGATCGTCGGGCGTCCACGAATTCCCCGGCGCCGGACGGAAGTAAGCTTCGCCGCGATTGGTCGTCGATTCTCGGAACCCGCCCGTGAGTGGTCCGAGTGTTTTGAAACTTCGCTTCAGCGCTGCGTCCGGGATGTGCCACTTGCCCGCCATGAAAGTGCCGTAGCCCGAGCGCCCGAGCGTTTCGCCCCAGAGCGCCGCACCCGGCGCGATGCCGGCGTTATTAGTGCCGTTGCGGCAATTCCATACCGTGCGGCCCGTGTTCAACATCGTGCGGCTGGGAACGCACACCGCGCCGCTCCAACCACCCTGATTGAAGCAATGCGTGAACAGCGTGCCGCGACTGGCGAGTCGATCGAGATTCGGCGTGCGCACTTCCAATTCGTCGAGGCAACTGAGCGCGCGATGCATCTGGTCGTCGGAGAGAAGCAGGAGGAAATTGGGCCGCTCCTGCCCACGCGCAGCGAAGCGGTTCGGCTCCACAGCCGCGCCCGCAAATACAATCGAGAGGAGCAAGACGAACTGAACTGAAAAATTGGCGCTCATGGTGTTTGCGGATGATTGAACCAATCACGCCGGCGATCACGAACAAACTTCAACCGCGTCCGCGCTGGCGATCACGGTTTTCGCAGGTCCAAAGTCCAACACGCGTTGACCTGACTTTGCTGATTTCCTACCCTGCGGCGCATGGCACGCAAGAGCGCCGGAAAGGCTGAAGATGTAGCGTTGCTCCAGAAGGCGATGAAAGGCGCGCCCAGCGGCAACCCGACGGACGAAGAAATGGCGGACATCGTGGCGGCGCAGAAAAGCGTGCGAAAGAAGCTGCGCGAAACTGCGGCTCCCGTGGCGCGCGAAGCGACGCGCCCAAGCGAGCGCCCCTCTGCGCTCCTCGACACACGCGTCGTTTACTGCGGCGACAATCTGGAACAGTTGAAGAAACTGCCGCCCGCGTGCGTGGATTTGATTTACATCGACCCACCGTTCAACTCGAACCGCAACTACGAAGTCTTCTGGGGCGAGACGAAGGAGAAGCGCGCCTTCGAGGACCGCCACGCCAGCACGCAAGCCTACATCGACTACATGCGCCCGCGCTGCGAGCAGTTCGCCCGAGTGCTCAAGAAGACCGGCAGCTTCTACTACCACTGCGACTGGCACGCGGCGCATTACGTGAAGGTGATGCTCGACCAGATTTTCGGGGAGAATAATTTCGTCAACGAGATCATCTGGAAACGTCAGTCGTCACACAACGACGCGAAGCAAGGTTCAAAACATCTCGGGCGCGTTCACGACACGATCTTCTTCTACGCAGGCGGCGACGATTATCAGTTCAAGCATCAATATCTTCCCTACAACGCAGAATACATCGAGAAGTTCTACCGCCACGTCGAGCCTGACACGGGAAAGCGATACTCCCTTGGTGATCTCGGCGCTCCTGGAAATGACGCGCCAGAAAAAGGAAATCCCATTTACGAATTCCTCGGCATCACACGCTCATGGCGATTTAGCAAAGAGCGAATGGAAGCGATGTATAAAGAAGGCCGCATCGTTCAGTCGAAGCCCGGTGCTACTCCACGGCAAAAACGCTATCTCGATGAAATGCCGGACGTGCCCCTCGGAACTGTTTGGGACGACATTGGACCGATTCAGGGTTCGGCTGAGGAGAGTCTTGGTTATCCAACGCAAAAACCGTTGAAGCTTCTCGAACGCATTCTCCAAATCAGCAGCAACGAAAACGACATCGTGCTCGACGCCTTCTGCGGTTGTGGCACGGCGCTCGTCGCGGCGCAGAAGTTGAAGCGGCAATGGATCGGCATCGACATTTCGCCCACGGCCTGCCGCGTCATGGCCAAGCGTTTGCGCGACGTGTGTGGAATGCCGGAAGACAAAGAACTTTGGAAGATCGGGCGCGGCTTCGTGGTGCGTGACTTGCCCTGGTCGGAAGAAAAACTGCGCGCCATGCCGCCGTTTGAGTTTGAGAACTGGGCCGTCATCGCCCTCGGCGGTATTCCGAACAAAGCGCAAGTCGGTGACATGGGCATCGACGGACGCATCTTCCCCGTCGGCTCCGAGCCGAAAGCCTTCGGCGAAGGCGAACTCTCATTGCAGGAACGCTGGTATCCCATCCAGGTGAAACAAAAAGACCGCGTGGGCCGACCAGACATCGACTCCTTCGAAACCGCGCTCCGTCGTTCCCGCCGCGAAAAAGGATTCGTCGTCGCGTTCGACTTCAGTAGCGACGCCCTCCGCGAAATCGACCGCTTCTTCAAAGAAGAACACACCGTCATCATCCCGCTCACCGTGCGCGAGATTCTGGACGAGCAGATCGCGAGGAAACTGGTGTGAAAACAAAAAACACTCGTGCTGCCATTCTGCCGCCGGATTTCCCGCTTTCCCATCTTCGAAAAAAATCCATCTGGCGGGAGGCGAATCGTTTTGGGTTCCTCGGAATCCTGAAGGATGGGGAACGAGCCGCTTACCTGGTGTCACATCGGTTTTGGAGAAACAACGCGATGGCAGATGAAGGGATTGTGACCATATACCGTTACGGAAAAGTGCGTGGTTATTTGGTGAACGCGGATATCTGGGACACGTTTGTTGCCGTCTTTCGTGGGGTCGCGCCGCGCTGGCGGTCACGTTTGCCGAAACTCGCTGCCCAGTTGTCGAGGCGCTATGAGCAGGAGGCGAGGACACTCACATGAAGGCGAGCCGCGCTCCGAGAGCACATGTGCGAGTAATTCGATGGTGTCGCTTGACCCAAAAGCTCCAAGCCGAGGTGTGGCAAGAGCTATTGCGAGCGTTCCCAGTTCGGTTGCCGAGGGCGGCTCAACCTGTGATCGCATGGGCGGGCGACGGCACGGAGCGTGCGCTGGAATTTTTCAAAACACCGGATGAACGCTGGTTTGTGAAGGGCGGCAAGCTGCCGGGGAGATCAGTGCGAGCGATTACAGTTTCGGAAGCGCTGCTTCTGCTCGCGTATGTTCAAGTGCCGGTTTCACATTGGAATATCGCCAAGCTCCAACCTTTGACTGAAGCGGAGGCGAGGGAGTGCTACGAGATGCCGGAGCCCAAATTCGATGCGCTTGAACCATTCAGCGCAAACCGCCCCCTCACGCCAGAATATCCTTCACCACCTGCGCCTCCGCATCGACGCCGGTGAGTTTCATGTCGGAGCCCTGCCACTTCACCGTGAACCGTTTCTCATCGATGCCGAGCAGATGAAGAATCGTCGCGTGCAGGTCGCGCGTCTTAGCGGTATCGCGGCGGTGTCAAACGGGCTGGAGCGGCGTTTTCTCCAACGCGGTCTTGGGCAGCCGTCCGAGCCGCACGGCGCGTTCCACGGCCTGTCGCGCGTAGTGGTGATGCTCCCGTGCCCCGGCCAGCAACCCCTCAACTCCAATGTCCGCGTCCAGTTCGGGCCAATAGACGGAAGACCCGGTGATCTCAAACCGCGCCCGCTCCTCCGGCGTCGCCAGGGCAAGCGTCGGGTAAAAGGAAACGGGCAGACTGATGAAGCGTCCATCTTCCAAGTGGAAGCCAAGCAGTTCGTCGTTCACGACGACTTCTGTGATGGCGGGCGGTGTTTGCATGCAATGCTGCCGACTCTAGTTCTCACCACGCCCGTGTTCAAGCCATCGCTCGGCAATCTCCGCGCGGCGTTCGGAGATCATCCGCAGGATTTCAGCGGCTTCATGCGGTTTGAACCCGCGATTGAAGGCAAGCGAGAGATCGTCCAGCCACACTTTGCATTCGTGGCCTGCCTTGAAAACATGCACATGCATCCGCTCGGTCAGGTCGTAGCTGTAGAAGCTGACCCGATAGCCGTTCTGGGTGAAAATCGTGGGCATTGGCAGGACGAGGTTGTTGTTCCCTCACCGCAAATCAAACAAAAACCAGGAGAGGAAAAATGGAATCACGCCAGAATATCCTTCACCACCTGCGCCTCGGCATCGACGCCGGTGAGCTTCATGTCGGAGCCTTGCCACTTCACGGTGAACCGCTTTTCATCGATGCCGAGCAGGTGAAGAATTGTCGCGTGCAAGTCGCGAACGTGGACGGGGTTCTCGACGACGTTGTAACTGAAATCGTCTGTGGCTCCGTAAATCGTGCCGCCCTTCACGCCTCCGCCCGCGAGCCACATCGTGAAGCAGCGCGGGTGATGATCGCGCCCGTAGTTTTCCTTCGTGAGCCCGCCCTGGCTGTAAATGGTGCGACCAAATTCGCCGCCCCAGACGATCAGCGTGCTGTCCCAAAGTCCGCGCGCTTTCAGGTCATTGATCAACCCATACGTCGCCTGATCGATGTCTTTGCATTGCGACGGCAGGCGGCCGGAGATGTTCGAGTGATTGTCCCAGTTGTTCAGGTAAATCTGGACGAATCGCACGCCGCGCTCGACCAGCCGGCGTGAAAGCAGCGCTGTGTATGCAAAGGTGCCGGGCTTCTTCGCCTCATCGCCGTACAGTTTGTAAGTCGCGTCGCTTTCGCCCTGGATGTTCATCAGGTCGGGCACGCTGGACTGCATCCGAAACGCCATTTCGTATTGTTGAATGCGCGTGTGCGTTTCGGGATCGCCGACCTTCTTGAAATTGATCTCGTTGAGCGCACGCAGACTGTCGAGTTGCTTGCGGCGCAATTCGCCCGGCACACCGGGAGGATTGCTGATGAACAAAACTGGATCGCCCTGCGAACGAAACGACACGCCCGCATGTTCGCCGGAAAGAAAACCGCTCGACCACAGTCGCGCGCTGATCGCCTGAATCTGTTCCTTGTTCGTCGGCTCGGCGACGAGCACGCAGAACGTCGGCAGATTCTCATTCATCGATCCAAGCCCGTAACTGACCCACGAGCCGATGCACGGACGCCCGCTCACCATCGAGCCCGTCTGCATGTGACAGATCGCCGGCTCGTGATTGATTGCTTCGGTGTGCATCGAACGAATGAAGGCGATGTCGTCCACGCACTTCGCGGTATGCGGAAGCAACTGTGTGTTCATCCACAAGCCGCACTTGCCAGCCTGCTCGAACTTGTACTTCGACGGCGCGATTGGAAACCGTTTCTGTCCCGACGTCATCGTCGTGAGCCGCTGCCCTGCACGAATCGAGTCAGGCAGATCCTTGTCGTAGTAATCCGCCATCTGCGGCTTGTAATCGTAGAGGTCCATCTGCGACGGCCCACCGACCATGTGCAGGTAGATGATGTTCTTCACCTTCGGCGGGAAGTGCGGGAGTCCGAGCGCATTCTGTTTCAGGCCTTCGCCCCACAACTTCATCGAGCCGCCGAGCAGCGATCCCAGCGCGGCATAAGCCAGAGCATTCTTGCCGCGGGAGAAAAATTGGCGGCGCGTTTCGTAGCGAACGTATTCGTGGAATAAGCTCATAGTAATCAGTGAAACAGTGATCAGTAATCAGTAAGGAGAACGGGCGCTGCGTTTGACTCGTACGATGGAGGAGTTTCCCGCAGTTGTCCCGGCTCGGGCTGACAGAACTGGTCAGACTTGATCATCATCTCACCGAGCATGCGCCCGACTTCCAGGCACAACTCACCGAGTCGATGCGTCTCTTCGCGCGAGAGGTAGCCACAATCAAATGCTGACGTCAGCCAATGCTGAGTCTCCAATTGTTCACCGTCAGCATCTGTCAACTTGCTGATGAAATGCTTTTCGTACCGGCGCTTCGCCCAAGCTTCCGAAATCTGAGCACCGATCGAGCGCGAAGCGCGGCGAAGTTGATCGGTTAATGAAAACTTTTCCTCTGACGGAAAACTTTTCGACGCAAGGAATACCTCGCGGGCAAGCACACGTGATTTCTTGTAAACACCCAAATCCTGAAACCGCCGCGCGTACCCGAGTGGCCCCACTGATTCACTGTTTACTGTTTCACTGATTACTCTCTTCATTTGTTCAAGACCTCATCGAGGTTCATCAACTCATTCGCGACCATCGTCATCGCGGCGAGTTGAGGCGCGGGCACTTTGTCGCTCGGTTTGGATTCGCCGATCGCGAGCAATTGCTTCGCAGCGTCGGGCTGCTTCTCGTAGAAGGCTTGCATTTCCTTCAACGAATTCTTCACCACGCCAAACTCTTTCGATGTGAGCGGACGCGACAGCAACCGTTCAGCAATTGTTCGCAATGCATCTTCCTCTTTCTTCGCATCGCAGAGCGCGACTTCGGCCAAGTGCCTGGCCGCTTCGATGAATTGCGGGTCGTTTAACGTCACCAGCGCTTGAAGTGGTGTGTTCGTGCGTTCGCGTTTCACGGTGCAGACCTCGCGGCTCGGCGCGTTGAAGATGTCCATCGTGGCGGGCGGCGCGGCGCGTTTCCAGAATGTGTACATGCTGCGGCGATAAAGCGCCTCGCCGCTGTCGCGCGTGTAGAATCGCGTGTTGCTCTCGGGCATCGCGACAGCTTCCCAGATTCCGTCCGGCTGATACGGCTTCACGCTCGGTCCACCGATCTTCCCGACGAGCAATCCGCTTGTGACGAGTGCGTAGTCGCGAACCATCTCCGCATCCATACGGAAACGCGGGCCGCGGCTCAGGAATCGATTCTGTGGATCCTTCTCGAGTTTTTCCTTCGTGATTTCGGCGCTCTGCCGATAGGCGGATGACGTCACGATCAGTTCGATCATGTGCTTCACGTCCCAGCCGCTTTCCTGAAATTCAAGCGCGAGCCAATCCAGCAACCCAGGATGAGTCGGGCTTTCGCCCGTGGTGCCAAAATCTTCCGACGACTTCACGAGGCCAATACCGAAAGCCTCCTGCCAGAAACGATTCACCGTGACGCGCGCTGTGAGGGGGTTGTCACGAGCGATCATCCATTGCGCAAGGCCGAGTCGATTGGTGGGCGCGCCCTTCGGCATCGCGTGCAACACGGCGGGCGTGGCTGCGAACACCGTGTCCTTCGGCTTGTCGTACGCGCCGCGAAAAAGAACCTGCGCCGTCGGCATCGAATCCATTTTTTCCTGCTGCACGAGCGTGCGCGGACTGCGCCCGCGGATGTCCTGCTGCTCCAGTTCAAGTGCCGCAAACTTCGCCTGCGCGGCGTGCCACGTCTTGTTCAGCGTCACGTTGTAATAATTGCGCAGCAGCGACGCGACCGCCGCATTCGTCGGATCTTCTTCGTTGAGCCAGAAAACCAGTTCATCCAATCGCGCCGCCGCCGACAGCGCGCTGACTTCCGCACCAGACAGGCGTCGCTTCACGATGCGCGCGTCCTGCACCGCGACGTTCTTCAGCTCATTGTTCTTTTCACGGCGCCCGATGCGCAGCGGAGCTTCGTTGCGAATCGTCCATTCGAGCCGGTTGTTGTCGCGATTGGCATTCACCTCGACTCCGTTCACGAAAAGTTTCACGCCGCCCGTGCGTTCCCCGCCGTCGTAGGTCACGAAGAGATGATTCCAGCGCCCATGCTTCACGACCTTCTCGGTCGAGCGCACTTCCATCGCGACCGATGAGCGATGCACCATCTTCATTCCGAAATCGCTTTCGCGGATGAACATCTCCCAACCGCGTCCCTTCTTGTCGTCCCCGCCCATTTTCGCGATGACGGAACCTTCTCCCTTGAAATCCTTGGGCACGAACACCCATGCGCCCATCGAGAATGGCTCGCGCGAATCCCAGTCTCCGGCGTTGCCGAGATCGAGAGAATTATCCTTCGTCAACACGGGTGCGGAACCGATTGGGCCGTTGGTTTTCCAACTCAAGTTTGTGCCCGCTGCAACGGTCTTCTGCTGGCCATCAAGCCACAGCGACACACTCGTTCCAGAGCCTTCGTTCAACGGAGCGCGAAGGTAATCACCGTCGATGTCGATCGACTTCGGAAGCTTGGTCGCATCCACCTCTGCGAGCCAATTCGTGAACGCGACAGCGGTCTGCGCCTCAAAGGCTTCGCGAGCCTTGCGCGCGCTTTCCAATTCGTCGGTCAAAGCGCTCCAACGCGCACGATCCGCCGCGCCTTGCGGCACGACCATGAACAGATCGCTCTCGCGAATGTTCTTATCGAAGCCGGTCTGCTTCGTGTTCCGGAAGAACGCCGACATCGAATAAAAATCCTTCTGCGTGATGGGATCGAACTTGTGGTCGTGGCATGCGGCGCAATTCATCGTCAGTCCGAGATACACCCAGCTCAGCGTCGTCACGCGGTCGTTGGCGTAGTTTGCGAGATTCTCTTCCTCGATCGTGCCGCCTTCGTTCGTGGTCATGTTACAACGCTCGAAGCCGGTCGCGGTGCGCGTATCGTCATCGGCATTTTCGAGGAGGTCGCCAGCAAGTTGCTCCACGGTGAAGCGATCGAACGGCATGTTCTTGTTGAACGCTTTGATCACCCAATCACGGTAAGGCCACATCTCGCGATAGTTGTCGAAGTGCAGTCCGTGCGAGTCGGCGTAACGCGCCGCATCGAGCCAATAGCGCGCGCGATGCTCGCCGTAGCGCGGCGACGCGAGCAGGCGTTTCACCAAGTTCTCATAAGCATCCGCCGATTTGTCATTCAGAAACGCAGCGACCTCCGCCGGCTTCGGCGGCAAACCCGTGACATCGAGAAACGCGCGTCTCACGAGCGTTCGCTTGTCCGCTTCGACATTGGGCTTCAGACCTTTGCTCTCCAACTTCTGGAGCACGAACGCATCGATCGGATTCCGAACCCGAAACACCGAACTCGAAACCCGAAACTTTGCGGGCACCGCCGCGCGCTCGGGCTTCACGAACGCCCAATGTCCCTGCCAAGGTGCGCCTTGAATGATCCATTTCTTCAGCGTCGCTATCTGCTCCGGAGTCAGCGTCTTGTGCGAGTCGAGCGGCGGCATTCGGTCGTCAAGATTGGTTGTTGTGATGCGCGACCAGAGTTCGCTGCGATCCGGTTTGCCCGGCACGACGGCGGGTTCGCGCTTGGGAGTCTTGTCAAACAGGCCTTCCCGTGTGTCGAGGCGCAGACTCGCCTTGCGTTTGTTCGCGTCCGGGCCGTGGCAGGCAAAACAATTTTCCGTCAGGATGGGCCGCACTTCGCGGTTGAAACGGATTTCGTCCGCCGCGTTGGCGCCGTTGCCGAGGCCGAGGGCGGCCAAAACAGCCATGCACGCGCAATAAAGCTTCTTCGCAAATGGATTCATGTGGATCGTCCCGAGCTTACTCTGACGCGCTGCGGGTCAGCTACTTCAAATCCAATTGAGAAGATGATTTGCCGAAGTTGCCTCTCCAGTGGCAAAATGGGTGGCGTGAAACCCATGTTTGCCAGCGCTGTCGCCAGTCTTGTTGCTGTCGTATCGGCACATGCGGCGAACACAGACGGCGCGGAGTTTTTCCGCGCGAAGGTGGAACCGATCTTCCGCGAACACTGCTTCAAGTGTCACAGTCACTCCGCTGAAAAAATCAAAGGTGGCCTCGTTCTCGACTCGCGGGAGGCGGTGCTGACAGGTGGCGATTCGGGCGCGGTAATCACCCCGGGGCAACCGGAGAAGAGCCTGCTGATCACGGCCATCAGCTACACGAACGACGATCTGCTGATGCCTCCCAAGGGCGCGAAACTCAGCGCAGAGAAGATCGCGACGCTCACCGAATGGGTGAAGCAAGGCGCTCCGTGGGCGGACGAGAAGACGGTGCAGATCAAAGCCACCGCGTCACCGCAGATCATTTCGAAACGTCCGCGCGGCGCGAAGATCAGCGACGAGGATCGTAAGTGGTGGGCGTTTCAACCGGTGAAGAAGGTCGAGCCGCCGGTAATCAGTAAATCAGTGAACAGTGAATCAGTGAGGCGGGCCGGGACTGAATCACTGATCACTGATCACTGGCCCCAGAATCCGATCGACAATTTCGTTCTCGCGCGTTTGCAGGCCGAGAAACTCGCTCCGTCGCCGCGCGCGAGCCGCGCCGCCCTGATTCGCCGCGTCACGTTTGACCTCATTGGGCTCCCGCCTACGCCGGCGGAAGTTGCCGCGTTCGTCGCTGATCAATCGCCGGACGCGTATGAGAAGCTTGTCGATCGGTTGCTCGCGTCTCCGCGCTACGGCGAGCGATGGGCGCGGCACTGGCTCGATCTGGTGCGCTACGCGGAGAGTGATGGCTATCGCGTCGATGATTTCCGGCCGACCGCGTGGCGTTTCCGCGACTACGTCATTCGCTCGCTGAACGCCGACAAGCCTTACGATCGTTTCGTGCAGGAGCAGATCGCGGGAGACGAATTGTGGCCCGAGGATCCCGATGCTCGCATTGCGACCGGCTACCTCACGCTGTGGATTTACGAGTACAACAATCGGGACGCCGTCGGCCAGATCGCTACGATCCTGAACGATGTCACCGACACGACAGCGGATGTTTTCCTCGGGCAGGGCATCCAGTGCGCCCGTTGCCACGATCACAAGTTCGATCCCATCCTGCAGAAGGATTACTTCCGTCTTCAGGCGTTCTTCGCGCCGATAATGCCCGTGGCTGAAGCGCCCGTCGCGAGCGGTGGCGAACGCGCCGCGTGGGCGCAGGAGATGGCGGGCTGGGAAAGAAAAACCGCCGACGTGCGCGCGAAGCTGGAAAAACTCGAAACACCATTTCACGAGAAAGCGTACGAAGACGCACTCGCCAAGTTTCCAAGGGAAACCCAGGCGCTGATCAAGAAACCGGTCGCCGAACGCACGCCTTACGAACATCAGGTCGCGGAGCTCGCTTATCGTCAGGTTTTGTATGAGTGGAGCGACAAGCGTTTCCCCGCGCGTGTGAAAGAGCCGGCCAAGACTGAACGCAACAAGCTCCTCGAACATCTCCGCGCGATGGAGAAGGAGATGCCCGCGCCTCTCGCGCTGGCGCCGCAGGTGACCGACGTCGGTCCCGTGCCGCCGCCCACTACGATCCCGAAGAAGGAAAAGCTCGGCGTGATCGAGCCGGGTTACCTGAGCGTGCTCGATGAAGCGCCGGCACAAATCGAAACCGGCTGGACCAACTCGACCGGCCGCCGCACCACGCTCGCGCACTGGCTCACGCGTTCGGACAATCCGCTCAGCACACGCGTGATTGTCAACCGTGTCTGGCAATATCACTTCGGCCGCGGTCTTGCGCCAATCACCAGTGATTTTGGGCGTCTCGGCGAAGGGCCCTCACATCCCGAGTTGCTCGACTGGCTCACGCGCTCGTTCATCGAGAACGGATGGAGTTTGAAGAAGCTGCACAGGCTGATTGTTACGAGCGCGACGTACCAGCAGGCGGCGGAAAGTGAATCAGTAATCAGTAAGTCAGTAAATCAGTCCGCGACTCCGCGCAGCGCCACTGTTTCACTGAATACTGATTCACTGATTACTGATTCACTGATTACTGATTACTTTCTCCGCGCCCGCACCATCGATCCCGAGAACAAATTGCTCTGGCATTTCCCGACGCGCCGACTCGATGCCGAGCAGGTACGCGACGCGGTGCTGGCTGTCACAGGCGAACTTGAATTGAAGGATGGCGGACCGAGCGTGGACTTCAGCACGCCGCGGCGAAGCGTTTACAACAAAGTCATCCGCAACACGCGCGATCCGGTGATCGAATCGTTCGACGGTCCGGAGAATTTCACCAGCACCTCACAGCGCAACGTCACGACGACGCCGAACCAATCGCTGCTGATGATCAACGGCAAGTGGACTTTGGCGCGGGCGAAAGCCCTGGCGGCGCGTTTGCGGAAAGAACACGCAAATCAAGACGAGCAGATCGACACGGCGTATCAGCTTCTCTTTGGCCGCAAGCCAGGCGCTGGCGAACGCATAGCTGCGGCGGCGTTTTTATCCAATCAGGCGAAGGTGATTCAAAATTCTCCGCCGCGGCTCGAAGTAATTCCGTTCGCGAACGACAAGATGCCTTTTCGCGAAGGCCGCGCCGCGATGCTGGCGCCCGCATCAACACAGTCACGGCTCACAACGAAGCTCACGAAGTCAGCCGGTGGTGAATTCACCATCGAGGCATTCATCCAGTTGAAATCGATCTACACCGACGGACAGGTGCGCACCGTCGCCTCGAAGTGGAGCGGCAAACGTGGCGATCACGGTTGGGCCCTTGGCGTCACGGGGGCGCAATCCCGCAACAAACCTCAGACCCTCGTGCTCCAGCTTTGCGGCGACCAGAAATACGCGGCCACCGATCCCGTCGAACCCATCTTCTCGGGGCTGCACATTGATCTCGGCAAGCCGTATTTCGTTGCTGTTTCCGTGAAGCTCGCCGATCCGACCGGCATTACGTTCTTCCTCAAGGATCTGTCGAACGACGACGAGCCCATGCAGGTCGTAAACGTGGCGCACAAGGTCACCAGCGGACTCGCGAACAAATCGTCGCTCGTTATCGGCGGCCGCGCGGGAGACACACAGTATGTCTTCGATGGGTTGATCGATGACGTGCGCTTCTCTGACACAGCGCTGGCGCAAGAACAGCTTTTGTTCACCAGTGCCGGCGTGAACGAACACACGATGGGCATGTGGCGGTTCGAAGCCGAGGGGCCGCTGAAGGATTACTCCGGTCGCGGCGCGGACATCGAAGCTCATGCGAAGGCCGTCGCAAAGGAGGACCCGCGCGATGCAGCCCTGACCGACTTCTGCCACGTGCTGCTGAACGCGAACGAGTTTTTGTATGTGGATTGAGACATCGAGCCTGTGCGCTAAGGCGCGGATCGCCTCAACCTTCGCCCGCTTGCGCGAGAATCTCGGCGACAATTCGATCCGACAACCAATACCCGTTTGCACGAATCGAATTCAGCACGTCCGTCACCGAACTCAGCACACCTGCGCGTTTCGCTTCGACGAGGACACGACCGGTTCCAATGACGGCCAAACCATAAACGTCGCGAGCCACACGCCGGGCTTTCGATTCGTCGATCAGTGCGAGTGCCGGCACGTGCTGTCTCGCCAGCATCACGACCGCTGCTTCGCCGGGGCCGAGGGTCGTTGTCAGCAACGGTTCAATTGCTGGCACCGGAACCACCTCGACCCAGTCCGCCTGCTGCAACTCGGCTGCACCGAGGCGATGCGAACCGCTTCCGAATACCTCACGCGCAACCAATTCCGGCACGAGCACGCGCGAGAAAAGAGTTCGAAGCAAACCAAGGCGGTGAATTCCGCCCAGTGCGATCAGCGGGCCTGCATTCGAGACGACAGTCACTTGAACGGAGTCGCAAACTCAGCGCGCAACTCCGCCTCGTCCCAAGACACGGAGTTCACTCCCCATTGCCGGCAGGTGAGCAGGAATTCCGTGCGGGGCATTCCAGCCAACGTCGATGCTTGTTCGCTCGAGAGTTTACCGATCTCGAACAGCTTCATCGCGGACGCCACCCGGGCGTCCCGTGCGAACGACTTCTCGTCCGTGCCCAGAGCGGCCAGCCAGCTTGTCGGATATTCGAGGGTCACGTGGCTCATGTGGAAGGAAGTTACGACCGAAGCGAAAACCTGTAAACACGTCAGTGGAGGGACAATCAATGAGTTTTAACTGGGGATTTTGCGGACGAACTGAGCGCGCGTTTTCGCGGCGCGATTTTCTGGTGCGCGGTGGATTGGGAATCGGCGGACTCGCGCTGGCGGATTTGTTATCGAACGCGTTCGCCGCCGAAAAGGTCGCCGCCGCAAATCCGCTCGGGCCCAAGCCCGGCCATTTCGCGGCGCGCGCGAAGAACGTGATCTTTCTCTTCATGGAAGGCGGGCCGAGTCATCTCGACATGTTCGATCCGAAACCGTTGTTGAATGAACTCGCGGGCAAACCGATCCCGCCGAGCTTTGGTCGCGTGATCACCGCGATGGGCGAATTTGATTCGCCGATCCTCGCTTCGAAGCGCACGTGGAAGCAGCACGGGCAAAGCGGCATTTGGATGAGTGATTGGCTGCCGCATCTCGCAACGTGCGCGGATGATCTCGCGGTCATTCGCTCATGCGTCGGTGACGGCATCAATCATTCCGCGGGCATTTGCCAGATGAACACGAGCAGCACGCTGGCGGGCCGGCCGTCGCTTGGCGCGTGGGTGACTTACGGTCTTGGCTCGGAGAACAAGAATCTGCCCGCGTTCGTCGTGATGCAGGACAACCCGTCCACCATCGTGAACGGGCCGCGCAATTGGGGCGCGGGCTTCATGCCAGCCGTGTATCAAGGCACGCGCATCAATGCGGGCAGCGAACCGATTGCGAACCTGAACAATCCCGAAGGCGTGAGCGACGCGCAGCAGCGGAGCAAGCTTGAGTTCCTGTCACAGTTGAATCGTCAACACGCGGTCGCGCACCCGAGCACGTCGGAGTTGGAAGCGCGCATCGCGAGTTACGAACTCGCCTTCCGCATGCAGGCCGAAGCGCCCGAGGCGGTGGATCTGAATTCCGAAACCGAAGCGACAAAGAAACTTTACGGCATCGACGAGAAAGACACTGCGGACTTCGGCCGCATGTGTCTCTTGTCGCGCCGGCTCGTCGAGCGCGGCGTGCGCTTCGTGCAGCTCTACAATGGCGCGGGCAACAAGTGGGACTCGCACGATAAGCTGGAGCAGAACCATTCCAAGCTGTGCAGGTCGATGGACAAGCCCGTCGCGGGTTTGCTGAAGGATTTGAAGTCGCGCGGGCTATTGGATTCAACGCTCGTGATTTGGGGCGGCGAGTTCGGTCGCACACCCATGAGCGAGAAAGGCGATGGGCGCGATCACAATCCAACCGGCTTCACGATGTGGATGGCGGGCGGCGGCGTGCGCGGCGGACAGACGATCGGCACGACCGATGACGTGGGCCTGCACGCGGTTGAGGATCGGCTGCACGTTCACGATCTGCACGCCACGATTCTCTGGCTCATGGGCCTCGACAACATGGATCTTGTTTACAAATACAAAGGCCGTCCCGAGCGCCCGACCCTCAACGAGGGCGAGGCTTACAAAAAAATCGCTCGCGTCTGATGCGTTCCGTTGTCGCCATCATCGCAGCAGCCGCTCTCGCCCACGCCGAGACGCCGGGTGAGCAATATTTCGAAGGGAAGGTTAAGCCGCTGCTCGACTCGCGCTGCGTGAGTTGTCACGGGCCGGACAAGGTGAAGGCGAACCTGCGTCTCGACTCGAGGGAAGCGGCAATCAAGGGCGGCGACTCAGGCCCGGCAGTCGTTCCCGGCAAGCCGAACGACAGCCTGCTGCTTCAGGCGGTGATGCATTCGAAAAAAGATCTGGAGATGCCGCCGAAAGAGAAGCTCACCACGAACGACATCGCGGTGTTCCGCAAGTGGATCGAAGACGGCGCGTCTTGGCCGAAGACCGCTGCGATCGCCGAAGCCGCTCCGCTGAAACCCGGCGAGCGCATCGGCGATGCCTGGAGCGACAAGCGCAATCCCATCGTGCGCATCTTCGGCGGACAACGTCTCGATCTCTGGTCGCTCAAGCCGGTGAAGCGCGTCGAACCGCCGCGCGTGCAGAACGAAAAATCTATTCGCAACCCGATCGACAATTTCATCGTGGCGAAGCTTGAAGAGAAAAGGCTGAAGCCCTCGCCCGAGGCAGACAAACGCACGCTCGCGCGGCGGCTTTACTTTGACCTGATCGGCCTGCCGCCGTCGCCGGAGGAGATGAGTGCGTTCGTGAACGACAGGCGCCGCGATGCTTACGAGCGGCTCGTGGACAAGTTACTTGCGTCGCCGCGCTACGGCGAACACCAGGCGCGTTTGTGGATGGATGTGATCCGCTACAGCGACAGCAATGGATTTGATTGGGACGAGTTCCGGCCGAAGGCGTGGCGCTTTCGCGATTACCTCATTCGCTCGTTCAACGCCGACAAACCGTTCGATCAACTCGCGCGCGAGCATCTCGCAGGTGACGAGTTGATCGATGGCGCGCCGAAGGATGAACGTGAACAGGATGCTTTGATCGCAACAGGTTTCCTGCGAATGGGTCCCCAGGATAATTCAGCCGGGGCATTCAATGAACAGGATCGCGCGCGCGCCGAGTGGATGGCCGACCTGACCGAGACCACTGGTAGCGCGTTTCTCGGCCTCACGATGTCGTGCTGCCGTTGCCACGACCACAAATACGATCCGCTCTCGCAAGCCGATCACTACCGTCTGCGCGCATTCTTCGAGCCGGTAAAATTTGCGGACGACATGCCGCTCGATGTCGCGCGCGATCAGGATTCCATTCGTCAGCACAACAAGGAACTCGACGCGAAGCTCAAACCTTTCAATGAGCAGCGCGATGCATTGCGCGGCGAAGTGAAGAAACGTTTGCGCGAAGGGAAACTCGCAAAGCTCACGGCGGAAGAACGCGCACTGGTCGAGACGCCGAAGGAGAAGCGCACAGACGAATTGAAGAAGCAGATCGAGCCGCTGGAGAAGAAACTCGAAACCAAAGACAAGGAAATCACCGCGGCGCTCAAGGCCGATGAAAAGAAGCAGGATGAACAGTTGGCAAAGGAGATCGACGCGCTCGCGAAGCAGAAGAAAGCACTTACGCTCGGACTGCTTGCCTCAGACAATCCGGACAAGGTCGCGGCGACAAAGATTTTCTTCCAGGGCGATCACAAGTCTCCGCGCGATGCGGTGCAGCCTGGCTTCATTTCCATTCTTGACCCAAACCCTGCGCCGATTCGGAAAGCGCTGAACGCAAAGTCCACCGGGCGCCGCGTGACACTCGCCGACTGGATTGCCTCGACGAACAATCCACTCACCGCGCGCGTGCTCGTGAATCGCGTCTGGCAGGAGCATTTCGGAAACGGATTGGTGGCCACCGCGAATGATTTTGGTTTGGCAGGTTCCCGACCAAGTCACCCTGAGTTGCTCGATTGGCTCGCGAGCGAGTTCATGAACGTGCCCCCGGCGTCTCGCCGGGTGGGCGACGAAACCCGGCAAGATGCCGGGGGCACGTTTGCGTGGTCTGTAAAGCGGCTGCATCGCCTGATCGTGACCTCGGCCACTTACCGGCAAAGGTCAGTGATCAGTGAATCAGTAATCAGTAAGTCAGTTCGGAAGCGCGGCGCGGAGTCACTGAATACTGAATCACTGATTACTGATTTCTCTCACCAAGCCATGCGCCGTCTCAGCGCCGAACAACTGCGTGACTCGTTGCTCGCGGTATCAGGAACATTGAAACTCGATCACATTGGCGGCCCGCCGATCTGGCCCGATCTGCCTGCGGAAGTCCTTCAGGCGAACCCGGCGTTCCTGGACGACAACGAAACGAAAACGAAGGGCTGGTATCCCTCACCGAAAACAAACCAGAACGTGCGCAGCGTTTTTCTGGTTCAGAAAAAAACCGTGCGCGTGCCGTTCATGGAGACGTTCGATCTGCCGGAGAACTCCGTGTCTTGCGCGCGCCGAAATGAATCGATCGTCGCGCCACAGGCTCTGTCGTTGTTGAACAGTTCACTTGCTACGGAAGCTGCGCGCGCCATGGCGGAGCGCGTGAAGCACGAAGCGGGTGACGACTCTCGCAAACAGATTGAGCACGCGTTCGCTCTCGCGTTTCAGCGTGCGCCGGACAAAGCGGAACGCGCTGCATCGCTTGAGCTCTTGCGCACGCGTTCGCTCGCCGAACTTTGCCGCGCGCTGCTCAACGTGAACGAGTTCGTTTACATCGACTGAACAAACAAAAACCCCGCTCCTGAAAACAGAAGCGGGGTCGCAGAAAAAACATCGGATTACTTCAGCACCGTCTTGAGGAATTTGATTCCCTTGGTCGCGATCTCCTCCGTCGTCGGTTCCATGCGGCGCCAGATGGCGGCGGCGCGGGCGATCACTTTCACGTCAGTGGTGAACGACTCGATCACGACGTCGGCGTTGTATTTCACATCCTTCAGCGCCTTCACGATCGGCTTCCAGTCGATGTGATCGTTGCCGGGCGTGCCGCGGTCGCTGCCGCAGGCGTGGAAATGCGCGAGCAGCTTGCCGGCTTTGCGGATCGAGTCGCCCTGATTCTTCTGCTCGATGTTCATGTGGAACGTATCGAGGTGAATCTTCAACGCCTTCGAGCCGACATCCTTCACGAGCTTCAGCGCCTGCTCGACGGTGTTGAGGAAATCCGTTTCGAAACGGTTCAAAGGCTCGACGCAAATCTGCACGCCTTTGCTCTCCGCGTGTTTGCATAGCTCCTTCAGGTTCTTGACCACGAGCGCCCATTCCGTTTTCTGCTGCGCGGGTTCGACGGCGTCCGCCTTTCCAACAACTGAATAGACCGGCCCGATGACCGACGGACAGCTCATCGCCGCTGCTTGGTCGATGATGGCTTTGCAGTAAGTCATCGCTGTCTTCTGATCTTCTGCGGTGCCGCGGAAATCGCGTCCCGGTCCCATGCACGCGCAGACGGAGCCGATGGCCAGACCATTCTTGTCCGCCGCCGCCTTTACCTTCGCGGGATCAATGTGCGACGGATCTTCAATCGGAATTTCGACAGTCTCGAAGCCCCACTTCTTGAACTTGGGGAAGAGCTTCGTGCTTTCAGTGGTGAAGGGTGATGTGAAAAGGAATGTGTTGATGCCGAGTCTCATAAATTTTCGGGTTCGTTAAGAGCGCCGAGGCTACGGAATGGTAATGCGGAGTCAAACGGGAACTGAGCCGCGCGGACCGTCTGGTCCGCGCGAACATTTCCTGGCGTCGTGCGGACGTGACCGTCCGCGCTCCTTCGACTCAGCGCGACCCGTCGGGTGCTGGCGTCATCAATTGCTCCAGAATCGCCCGAGCGAATTCGCGGGAGGCGAGGCCGACTTCGGTGCGAAACGCGCGGGCGTCATCCGCGGCCCATGTCGTGAACTTTCGCTGCTCGCCGCGATACTCGAAGTATCTGGAGTACAACACCGAACCGTCCGCCACGCTTCGCAGTGTCGCGACGACCTGTGGAGAGAAGGCGATGTCGGGGTTGAATCCGGTCTTGAGTTCGAAGCTCACTTCGGCGACGCGGATTTCGAGGACGCTGTGGACGCCCTGTGACGCGAGCGCGGAGAGATCGTTCAGGCGACCGTCGACCTTGGCCTTCGCGACGGCGGCATCCGAGAGCACGAGCACGTTCGGCAAACGAGTCGCAGTCATTGCATCGACGAGTTGTCGCTGAATTCCATCGGACAAGGATTCTTCGGCAAGGGCTTTGCGCAGCGCGGCCTGGCTCCGCTCGAATTCTTCTGGCGGCACGCCCTTGATGATGGACGCGAGAGTTCCGCCTGTGACGGCTGCAATGGTGCTCGCAGTGATCTTCGAAGCGAATCCGTCCACTCCACGCCCGCTCGTGTGATTGTAAGTCGAATCGAACGCCTTGCCTGCGACTCGATCGAAGACCTCGGCGCGATTCGGTGGTGGATAAAAGTAAGCGTTCGTCGCAGCGCGGACCGGAAGCACGCCAATCGTTCCAAACCGCGCGCGCACTTCAGGCGGCAATGGTGCCGCCTCGTTGATGATGCGCGGGAATTGAGCCTCGGGCGTGTGGCAACCGGCGACCACGCCAGTAACTGAGACAATCGCCAGCCATATCAGGTATTGGACTTTTGTTCCGCAGAGTGACACGGGCGCAGGATGACAAGCACTGCGCGATGCTCAAGCTTCGCTTTGGATGATGTCTTGCCTCCGGGTTCAACGGGCGTGGGACCGTGGGGCTGCGCCCGGAACCATCCGTTGAATGGGGAGCGCACGCGCCCTCGCGTGCCGTGTTCCGCGCCCTCGCGGAACACCGGAGGCGCTGCACGCACGAGCGCGTTGGAATTCTCTCACACCTCCGCCGGCCGGCGAGGGCGCCGGCCGGAACATGCGAGGGCGCGTGTGGTCCACGAAACGAAGCGTATCCTTCCGGCTCAGGCCGGCGGGGCGCCTGCGCCACTACTCGGACTTGCCGCAAACGTTTGTGTTTCTCGGCGCGTTTTGCTGTTCTCACCGCGCGCTTCGAAATGAAAATCCTCGTCATCGCAATGTCCGGCATCGGCGACACCTTGATTGCCACGCCGATCTTTGACGAACTGCGCGCGAACTTTCCCGACGCGCAGATCGACGCGCTCGTGATGTGGGCGGGCGCGAAAGATTTGCTCGAAGGCAACCCGCACGTGCATCGGGTCTGGCAGAAAAACATGATCAAGGAAGGCGCGCGTAAAGGGTTGCCGTTTCTGTTCAAGATGCGGCGCGAGCACTACGATATTTCGCTCAATGCCCACACGCAGGGCCGTCTGGCTTATCGCGTCACGGCGGCGATCATCGGGGCGAGGCTCCGCGTCGGTCACGCTTACGAAAACACTCGCGGTTGGGAGCGCGTGCTCATCCACAAGGCCGTGCCGGAGGATTACGCCGTCCATAGCGTGGAGAATAACAACCGTCTCCTGCCACTCGTCGGTGCGCGTGTCACGCTACCGAAGCACGAAATGAAGCTGGTGCTCACGAGCGCCGAAGAAACCTGGGCGCGCGACTTCGTTGCACAGACCAAACTCGCTGGCCGCAAAGTTCTGGGCGTTCACGTCGGCTCCGGCGGCACCAAAAACCTCGCGCTGAAGCGATGGCCGCTCGATCACTGGATCGGCTTGTTGAAGAGGCTCACGGCATCGCATCCCGAACTGGCAGTCATTCTCTTCGGCGGCCCGGAAGAAAAGGAGCCGCACGCCCGAATTCGTCGCGAGGTGCCGGGCACGAACCTGTTCATGCCCGAGTCGAAGAACCTGCGGCAGGCCGCCGCGCTGATGAAGCATTGCCACGCGTTTCTCAGCGTGGACACCGCGCTGCTGCATCTCGCGGCAGCGATGAAAGTGCCGAATCAAGTCGTGATCGAAGCACCCACGCTAAACGCGACGAACGTTCCCTACGCCAATCCATTCAAGCTCGTTGGCAACCCGGCGATCGGCGGACGCAATCTCGATTACTACCGCTACAACGGAAAGCCGATCCAGGGAACCGATGAGGAACTCATCCGGCTCATGTCGTCGGTAAGCGTGGATGCGGTGGAGGCGGCTGTGTTGGAAGCGCTGGACTCTTAAGCCGAAAAGATTCCCTTACATGGGGAGCGCACGCGCGAGGGCACCTGCCCCACTAACAGCTCACCGAGCCGCGATCGCTCCCTGCTTGAGCCATCCGATCAAGTCCGCCATCGACTGTTGATTGATCGCCTGTTGAAAACCTTCCGGCATGAGCGAGAGCTGGCTGGCACGAATCGATTCGATGTCCCGCCGCAATAAGCTTTCCGCCACGCCGCCGCCCTGCACGATGGTGACGCTGCTCGCGGTTTCCGCCTTGATGATTCCGCTGATGCTGCGCCCGTCGCGGCACTCGATGGTGTAGGCGGTAAAGTTCGGATTGATGGCTGAATTGGGATCGAGGATAGCGACGACGAAATCACCGAACGGTTTGCCCGCGAACTCGACGAGGTTTGGTCCCACTGCGGAACCGACTCCGTGCATTAGATGACACGTGGCACAATTCTTTTCGAAGATCGTTTTGCCGTTCGTCACATTGGCGTTGAGCGAGCTCACGGAACGGTAGCGGCCGATGATCGTCGCGCGCGCCATGTTGCTTTCCGCGGGAAAGAGTCTGGCCGCGCGTTGCTGAATCACAGCGTTCTTGTGTTTGAGCAACTGCTGCCGCTCAGCGAGTGCGAGTTCGCTCGCCGCGACACGTCCCTGACTGATCGAGGCAAGAAGTGAGGTCGTCCACTCATCACGACTCAGAAGAACCTTGAGCAGTGTGCTGCGCTCGTTCGGGGAACGCGTGTTCCAATTGTCGAGCAGCGCCGAAGCGACATGCTGACCGCGTGATTGCTTGAGCCGGTTCAGCGCCGCAGTGCGCAACGAAACGTCAACGTCCGGCTGCAACAATCTGGTCAGCAATTGCAAATCGTTCGTCCATTGCAGACCACGAGCGAGCAGCGGAATGGCGGCCTTCCGCGCTTCAACCGTCGCCGATTCGTTGCCCGCGAGTTGTATCGCCAGATGAATTCCGCGCTCAACATCGGCAGTGGTTTGGATCTGATCCAGCTTCGTGCCTCTTCGATCGATCGTGTCGAGCAGCGTAGTGAGCAGCGGAAAAGTTTGCGCCGGCGCATCCATGAAAGGCAGCCGCGCGACATCGTCGATGACCGACACCAGATTTGAACTCGATTGAATCAGCGCGCAGCCGAGATCCACTTCGTCGCGCGTCAGTTCGCGATGCGACATCAACGTGGTGAACATCGGTGCCGCATGTGAGGATACGCTGGAGAGGACGGCGGCCCGTTGCCATGTGTCACTGGACTTCGCGAGCAATGCCAATGCGACGGGTGCGATCGGGTCACTCGACACGCCAAGTGCCAGAGCGACTTGGAAACGAACGCCTGCATCATTGTCTGTCGTGAGCTTGAGTGCGCCCGCCGTGACCGAGGGACTTCCCACGCGCAGAAATGGTTCGCTCACCTCCACCGCGGCGCGGCGCACTCGCGCATCTTCGTCCTGTAACGCGCTGCGCACTGATTCGAGTCTCAACTGCCGTCCAGTGCTGAGTGCAGCCAGCGCATGTACCCGCACTGCTGGATTTGAAGCGCGAAGAAGTTGATCCACCTGGGGTGACATGCCGCGCGCGAGCAATTCGCGATGGACGAGATCGCGCGTCGTGCCGTTTGGTGTGTCGAGTCTCGATGCAAGCGCGGCCGGGCTCAGTCTCGTGAGATCTTCGATCGGCCGTAACTTCGCGCCGCGCGGATAGACGCGATAGATGCGGCCCATCTCGGCGCCGGCGCGAACGTTCAATTGTGCGAGACGGTTCGATGGAATCCAGCGCGGGTGTTCGATCACGAAACGATACATATCCACGATCCACAGTGCGCCATCGGGACCGGTGCGTGCCTGCACCGGGCGAAACCAGTTGTCGCTGCTGGAAAGAAATTCGCCGCGATCGGCATGTGCGTCGTCCGTGCCGATAAACGTCGCGCCATCGGCGTGCAGCGATGTGCGGCGCACGAGATTATGCACCGGTTCGCAGATGAACGCGTCGCCGAAGCAATCGCTCCCGAGTAACTCGTCGCGGTAGATGGACGGACCGCATGCAGCGGTGACGTGGTTCGCCGATTCAGGACTGTTGAATCGATCGAGCGTGCGACTCGTGGGAAACAATTTGTTCGCGTCAGCATCACGCGCCACGAGCACGCGCGGGTTCGGGTAAGTGATGTTTGGATTGCGCCGCTGGTAGTGATCCGCGAGCGGGTAATGCCAGAGCAACGTGCTGTTGTCGTTGCCGAACCAATTGCCGAAATCATCGCGCACGCGGCCCATCTGGCTGATGCCGGCGACCGGTTCGATCGCGCCCGTGTCCGGATTGTAGCGGAAGTCGCGTCCGCTGAGATCAACTTCGAGTCCGGTCTGGCGGCTGCGCACCTTGCCGCCGAAAAGCCCGCTGCTGCCGTAGAGCCAGCCGTCGAGTCCCCACGTGAAGCCGTTCACGCGCGCCTGGAAATTGTGCGTGGCAAAACCCGTGATGTTTGTGCGCACGAGATTCGCGCGGCCACTGCCGTTCAACGATTCGGCATACAGAACATCCGGCGCAGCGCAGATCAACGCGCCTTTGCGCCACGGCATCACGCCCGTGGGAAAAGAGAGTCCTTCCAGAAAGGGTGTCACCTGATCGTAGCGTCCGTCGCCTTTGCTCGACGTGAGAATCTTGATGCGTCCTCCGGCGCGGCCACGGCCATCGACGCCGCTCGGGTAATCATACATCTCGCACACCCAGAGCCTGCCCTGCGCGTCCCAGTCGATCGCGACCGGCGATGCGACGAGCGGTTCGCTCGCGACAAGCTCGACGATGAGATCCGCGCTGGTGCGAAATGTGTTCAGCACCTGCGCCGGAGATTTTGCGCCAGGGAACTCGGCCTTCCGGGCGTCAGCGCGAAAACTGTTCGGCAGCAATTGCTCCACGGTGCGGACGATCAAGTCTTCTGCGTTCGTCGAGATGCGCGCGGGCCGGTCGTAGTACCAGAGCGAATCCTCCGCTTCGTAACCGCCTTCCGCGAGAACGCGCCGCGACGGGATGTAGCAGGGGACGTAGTTTGCGTAACCGGTGATCCACACGCGCGCCGAGTCGAGCTCGCGTTTCAGCCGCAGCGCGTAATCCACCACGACCTCGCCGGGCAAAAAAACAAATGCGACTTCATCGCCGAAATTCCACGTCGTGATCGGATAGTAAAGCGACTGCGGCAGCTTCTCGCCCTTGTCGAGACGCGCCAGCCACTGCTTCGCGTGATAGCCGACGATGCCGGCGTTCGTGCTGCGCGCGAGCCATTGAGTGCGCGTGAAGTGCGGGCCGAACGGCAGTTCGATTTCCTTGATGCTCGTGCGGAGCTTTCCTTTGATCGTCGTGAAGGTGAATTTCAACAGGCGATTCACTTCCGCGGCGAGCGCATCGCCGTGCTGCTTCGCGAACTGAATGCCGCCGTCGGCCCCGCCGCGTGGGGATGGATTCGAGTCCGCGCCGCAACCGATCGTGATCATCGCGACCGCGCCGGGATGATCGCGCTCGACCGCTTCCTGCGCGAAGCCCGCCCAATCGCCGCAGACATGCATCACATCGCCGGCGAGCGTCGTGCAGTGACAGGCGTAGTTCGCGACGATCGCGCGCAACGTACCGTCAGCGCCAGTGACCTTCAGCACGGGCAGAGAGTGATCGACCGGACCGGCGTCGTTGTCGCCGAGCACGACTTTGTTGGCGCGAACTGCGCGGCGATTCTTCGCGAAGCCCACTTCACCCTGCGCCCACGAAAGCTGGCCGGGCTTGCGATCCTTGAGCGAGGCGATGGCAACTTGCTCCAGCTTGTTGATCAACTCCGCCGTGTAGCGATCGATCGCGTCCATCTGCTCGCTCGGAAGGTCCTGCACGAAAATATTCGGCGCCCAGTGCTTCGTCGCTGGTCCACTGTGCGTGTGCGAACACGCGATCGTGAAATGATCCTGCTCGATTCCGTTGGTGCGCATGCGCTTCACGAGTTCGCGATACGTCGTGTCGGCGATGCCGCAATTGTCGAGCGTGATGAGCACCGCCGCGCCCTCGCGGTCGCTGCCGATGGCCAGCGCTTTGGCCCAAAGTTTCTGCACGACGCCCTGGCTCGGAGTTTTTCGTGATGCGTAACCGGTGAGGCGGATGGGTTCGTTCGGTGTCACGTCCACCTTTGCCACGCCGATCGCGATCAGAGATGGCTCGGCGCTGGCCCCGCTCGCAGCGCTCCACAGGCATGCGATCAGGCAAAGCAACCGCGAACAACTAGCGATGAACGGCCTCATGCGGATGATTTGTTGCGATGCAGACGAAAACGTCCAGTCAGATCACTGTTTGGAGTGCGGTGACTTGTCACCGCTTTTTCGTTTGGTGACTCGTCACCAAACGGACGGCGCGACAAGTCGTGCCAAAGAAAGGCGCCGACATGTCGGCGCACTCCAAAGCGGGCGCGCTGCCCGGCCCGTTTACGCACATTCAGAGCCGCGCTCGGTAACGAACACGGCTTGATGAAATTGTTTTCCAAAAAAATGCCACGCCCTGCGTCCAACGCACCGTGAAAAATCAGTCAACTCCGCTCGCTTCGACCACGCGTCGTCAGTTCGTCAAAACTTCCGTTGCCGCCACCGGCGGCTTGCTTGCATCGCTCGACATCGCGCGCTTCGCTCACGCTGCCGGCAGCGATGAAATGAAAATCGCGCTCGTCGGCTGCGGCGGACGCGGCACGGGCGCAGGTGCCAACGCACTGGGCAACGCCACGCACCCCGGCATGCGCATCACCGCGATGGCGGACGCGTATCGGGATCGTCTCGACCAAAGTCACACGCAGTTGAAGAAGTTGTTCGGCGATAAAGTGGACGTAAGCGAAGGCCGCAAATACGACGGCCTCGACGCGTTCAAACAGGTGCTCGACTCCAGCGTGGACATCGTGGTGCTCACCACACCGCCGGGATTTCGTCCCGCGCAATTCGAGGAAGCGGTGAAAGCCGGACGCCACGTGTTTATGGAAAAACCGATCGCGGTGGATGCGCCCGGTTATCGCCGCGTGATTGCTGCGAATGAGGAAGCGAAGAAGAAGAAGTTGATCGTGGGCGTGGGACATCACCTTCGGCACGCGGTGAACCACAAGAAGGTCATTCAACAGATTCACGACGGCTTGATCGGCGACCTTCAATACACGCGCGCCTACTTCAACACGCCCGGCATCTGGAATCGCGCGCGCAAGCCTGGCATGACCGAGATGCAATATCAGGTTCACAACTGGTATCACTTCGTCTGGCTCAGCGGTGATCACATCGTCGAGCAACACGTCCATGGCATCGACGTGTGCAACTGGATTGCGAATGGGCATCCGACCGAAGCGGTCGGCATGGGTGGACGGCAGGTGCGCGCGCAAAAGGGCATCGGCGAAATCTTCGATCATCACAACGTGCAGTACACCCATGCGAACGGCGTGCGCAGCTTCAGCGAGTGCCGGCAGATCCCCGGCACATGGTCGAGCTTCGCTCATTATGCGCACGGTTCGAAAGGCTGGGTTCACTTCGACGGCGGCAACGATCAGGTGATCATTCGCTTGAACGGGAAAGACCCCGAGCGCCTCAAGGGTGGCCCTGATGGGCATCAACTCGAGTGGGACGATCTCATGGCCGCGATTCGCGAAGGCAAATCGTACAACGAAGTGGATTCCGCCGCCGACAGTACGATGACGGCGATCCTCGGTCGCATGGCGACTTATTCCGGCAAGCAACTCGATTGGGAAACCGCCGTGAACTCGAAGCTCAGTTACGGCCCCGAACGTCTCGCATGGGACGCGGAGCCGAAGTCGAAGCCGGGACCGGATGGCGTTTACCCGTGCGCGGTGCCTGGCGTGACGAACGTGCTTTGATTCGGAAGCGCGCAAGTTAGCAGGCTTTCATAAAGTGCAGGAACGCGGTTGACCTCACGTGAAAGCTTTCGATACGGTCAGGGCCGTCCCAAACGGAAAACTATGCGCTCCTTGCGTTCATTCACTGTTGCTGCTCTTTTCATGAGCGGTGTGCCCCTGTCCCGTGCAGACACGACTTGGACGGCGGGAGCCAACACGGCGCTTTATTCGACAGCAGGGAATTGGAATAACGGCGTGCCGAGCACCGGACCGCAATTGTCGATCTTCGATGGCAACGCACTGATTAATCAGATTCGCAGTATTGATATTGCAGGAACTCCACGCAATTCGATCGGTCTCCGCTTTGATTTCACAGCCGCGGATGATGGATTCACCTTCTTTACTGCCAACGCAGCATTGAATGTCGGTCTTCAGTCGCGCGCCGGCGGCGTGAACGGCATTTTGAACAATGACAACAGCACGCAGATTTTTAACGTGCCATTTCGGATGTTTACGTCGGCCGGCGGTTCAGGCGCTGGCGCGGCGCAGACGATCAATGCAGCTGCAGGCGATATCATTTTTACCGGAGCCTATCCGACCACCAGCACCAATTCCACGATTCATAACAATGGTGGCACACTCACGATCGACGGCGCTTTCAACGTGACGATTGGCACCACCGGGCGCGGCGATATCGTCAATTCCGGCGGGTTGACCAAGAACGGAGTGGGCAAACTCACTCTGGGTGGAACAATGGCCAATACCTATTCGGGCCCGACGATCCTCAACGCCGGACGGCTCGTTGCCAACAAGGTGAACGCATTGGGAACGGGATCTCTTACTTTGAACGGCGGTATTCTGGAGACCGGCGGCTTTAGCCAAACCCTCGGCACGCTCGACCTGGATTCAAATTCCACTCTCGACTTCGGCGCGGGGGACAGCGACCTGGTTTTTAGTGACAGTGATTTACAGGATTGGAACGGCTCCACCCTTGCGATCATGAACTGGACCGCCGGCGTGGATTCGCTCCGCGTCGGCACCGACGGCACAGGCTTCGATACTCAACTCGGCCTGATTCGGTTTTCCGACTATGGCAACGCGCCGGGACAGATCGATCCAAACGGCTTTGTGACGCCCGCTCCAGTTCCCGAACCCGGAACATGGCTGCTCTTAGGCCTCGGCAGTCTTGCGTGGGTTTGCTTCCGCCATCGGCGCGGCTGAATTCGGCGCGTCGGTGTCGCTGAGTTTTGTCGATCGCTTCAACGTCTCTGGTCGCACAGCAATTCTCATTTTATACGCGAAGGCGGAAGGGCTGGGGTGGATGGAAGTGGTGCATCGCAGGAAAGAATCGCGAGGGGGCCAGGGGTGTCTGCGCTGGTGGAATGAAACGGAGCAATGCGTGGCCTCACGCGCTGATGGCGTGTCTTGCTCCGGAGATGCCACTTAGCTTTTTGGAACGGCATAGGGGCCGATTTCCAGCCCCTGCATCATGAAATCCATCAGCCGTTCCCAAGTCTCGAAATGGAGATACGTCGTCAGCGCTTCAAGGTGTTGAAAGAATTTGCGCCGCGCCCCCACGGCGGCGCGGACCAGTCGATAGCTGGCGTCGCTCACCTCCAGCAGCGTGTGCAGGGCGAAGGCCAGCAGATTCATCGTCAGTAACAAGCTGGCCAGATGCTTTTTGCCGTGACCGAAGTTGTGCTCCAGATGGTAGCCCTTGGTCTTGAGCACGTTG
>JBBRBM010000037.1:0-35463 GCA_038205745.1 Verrucomicrobiota bacterium
GGTTTTTTGCGCGCACCGCCATCACTTTAATCGAGAACTCCTGTCGACAGACGTGAGTTTTTCGTGCCTGCTGTTCACGGCAGCTCCAAAGTGCATGACCGTTTGCCAACAAATGTGTGGGCGTTACAGATCACCTGGCCCAGTTTCCATTTCAGGGCTTGACGCACTTTGGAGCGTCGCATAGACAACGCCGACAAATTAATGAACGGAGTAACTCATGGCTGAAAAAAGCGTCGAACAACGGGTAAAAGAAATCATCGTCGAGCAACTCGGCGTCAATGCAGATCAGGTCACTCCGGATGCCAAGTTCATCGAAGATCTTGGCGCCGATTCGCTCGACACCGTCGAGCTCGTCATGGCGCTGGAAGAGGAGTTTGGCCGCGAGATTCCCGATGAAGAGGCCGAGAAGCTTCAGAGCGTCGGCGATGTGACCAAATACATCGAAGACAGCCAGAAGTAATTCGCGACACTTTTGAGCGGGGCAGCTTCGATGAGTGCGAGGCTGCCCCTTTTGATTTTCCAAAAATGGCAAGCAACTGGACTGACCGCAGAGTCGTCGTCACTGGCATTGGCGTGGTTACGCCACTGGGCCCTCTGGAAGAAATGTGGACGCGATTGCTCGCCGGCGATTGCGGCATCGATCGCATCACGCTGTTCGACCCGACGAATTTCGACACCAAAATCGCGGCGGAGGTGAAGGCATTCAATCCGCTGCCGGCATTTCCTTCCGCGAAGGAAGTGCGGCGCACGGATCGTTTCACGCAGTTCGGCGTGCTGGCCGGCTATTACGCGTTGCAGGATTCCGGGCTCGAACTGGACAAGGTGAACCGCGATGAGATCGGCGTTTTCCTTGGCTCTGGCATCGGCGGCCTTCAGACCACGCAGGATCAGGCCAAAGTATTGTTCGAACGCGGTCCGGGACGCCTTTCGCCGTTCATGATTCCCATGCTCATCCTGAACATGGCCTCCGGGATGTTCTCGATGTACTACAAGTTGCGCGGCCCGAACCTGGCGACTTGTTCGGCCTGTGCGACGGCGACTCACGCGCTGGGTGAAGCCTGGCGCACGATCAAGATGGGTGATGCCAAGGCGATGTTCGCCGGCGGCACCGAGGCGACCATCACGCAGATCGGCATCGGCGGCTTTTGTTCCATGCGGGCCATGAGCACGCGCAACGACGAGCCCAAGAAATCTTCGCGCCCGTTTGACATTGATCGCGATGGTTTCGTGATGGGTGAAGGCGCGGGCATCCTTGTCCTGGAAGAATTGGAACACGCGAAAGCCCGCGGCGCGCGCATCTACTGTGAACTCATCGGTTACGGCAATACGGCGGACGCGAATCACATGACCGCGCCCGCGCCGGAAGGCGAAGGCGCAGCGCGTTGCATGAAGATGGCACTGCGCAACGCCGGGCTGAACCCGACGGACATTGATTACATCAACGCCCACGGCACTTCCACGCCACAAGGCGACGTGTGTGAAACTCAGGCGATCAAGAGCGTCTTCGGAAAACACGCGAAAAAGCTCGCGGTCAGTTCCACCAAAGGCGCCACAGGTCACATGCTCGGCGCAGCCGGCTCGGTCGAGATGGCAATTTGCGCCAAGGCCATTCAAACTCAGATCGCTCCGCCCACGATCAATCTCCACCATCAGGATCCGCTCTGTGACCTGGACTACGTTCCGAACACACCGCGCGAGATGAAGATCAACGCCATCGTGAACAACTCGTTCGGCTTCGGCGGCCACAACGCCACGGTCATTGCGCGGAAATTCGTGGGCTGATCCGGCTTACTTCCACCATGTCCGACGATACACGGCGAAGCGCTCGTCTCCGAGTTGCGTGCGAATTTGCTCGAACACGTGGTCGTTGCCCGGGTCGGCTTCTCCGGCCACAAACAAGCGCGCCAAGTTTTCATCATGCGGCTGCCAGGCTTGAAAGATCGCGCGGAATTCCTGCTCCGTCGGGGCGAAATGGGCCGATCCGCGCCGCACGTTCTCCGCCGTCCACGACGTCGTCATCTCCACGCGTGCGTATTCCACCGGCGACAACATTCCTGACAGCGCCGCCCGCTTCTCCGCGTACTTTTCCAGGACGTGCTGCCGTTCCGCCGCATCCTCGCTGATGTACATGCGCTTGGTGAGGGTGCGCAGTTCCTGGTCATTCTCGAAGTTACGAAGCAGGGTCGCCAATGCCTGCGCGCGCTTGTCCTCGGGAAGAAAGCTCAGTTGCTGTTCCAGTTCCGCTCTTCTCCATTCCCCGCCCGAATCTGGCACGGTCGCGTCCGTGCCCAACAACTCCCGCAACGCCCCGCCCATCTCGTTGTCGAGCGCCTCCCGCTGCCGCACCAATTCCGAGCGCCGTGCTGCGTCCGTTGGGTCCACCTTCCAATATTGAAAGTTCTGGTAACGGTTGCTCAACGCCTCCACCCGGCGCGGCGCAAAGGCCTGCAGCACGTCGGCGCTCACGATGTCCCGCACCGTCTGCTCCGGACAACCCACCGCCCGCAGGTTTGTCATGTAGGTGCGATAGTCCGCAGATTCGAGCCGTTGCCAGTTCAACGCGGGTTTCGGCACCGCTGCGATTGCCGCGGCCTGCGTTGGGGAGACGCCGTCGCTCTCCATCGAGCCAGAGTTGCGTCTTTCGAGTTTCGTTGCCGGAAACGGGGCCGCGCTTCCGGACGGCGCGGCGACTGGGGACGGCGGAACGATCCGGATTTCCGCATCTCTTTCCTTTAGCAACTGTCTTTGCCAGATCACCACGCCCAGCAAAGCCACATTCAACGCGGCGAGCAGGAACGCGAATCTGGAGAGCTTCACGGCGCAGCTTTGTTCGATGGTCCCGTTCGGACAAGCAAAAATCCGGCCCTCCGTGCTGGCCTGCCCGCCGATGATTTGCCAGCCTCTCTTCGTGAACTTCCTCTCCCTCATCGAAGCCAAGCGCGACGGCAAGGCGCTTGCGTGTGACGACATTCGTTTGTTTGTCACCGCATACGTGCGCGGCGAGATTCCCGACTACCAGGTCGCGGCGCTGCTCATGGCGATTTACTTCCGCGGATTGAACGCGGAGGAAACGCGCGTCCTGACGCTGGCGATGCGCAACTCGGGAGATGTGCTGAAGTTCCCCGAAGACCCGCGCCCGATCGTGGACAAGCATTCGACCGGCGGCATCGGTGATAAAGTTTCCCTTCCGCTTGCGCCTTTGCTGGCATGTCTTGGTTTTCGCGTGCCCATGATTTCCGGGCGCGGCCTCGGCATCACGGGAGGAACACTCGACAAGATCGAATCGATTCCGGGATTTTCCACGCAGCTCACTCGCGAGCGACTCATCGCGCAGGTGCAGGAAATCGGTGTCGCGATGGGAGGACAAACGCCCACGATGGTTCCCGCCGATCGTTTGCTTTACGCATTGCGCGACGTGACAGCGACGGTGCCGTCCATCCCGCTCATCACTGCGTCGATTCTTTCGAAGAAGCTCGCTGAAGATATTTCCGCGCTCGTTCTCGATGTGAAGTTCGGTTCCGCTGCCTTCATGCAAAGGCGTGGGCAGGCCCATGAACTCGCGATCAACATGACCAAAATCGCGAACGAGTCCGGCGTGAAGACCCGGGCCATGATCACCGACATGAACGCGCCGCTCGGCCGCGCCGCTGGCAATTGGCTCGAAGTGAAAGAGAGCATCGAGTGCCTTGAAAATCGCGGCCCGGAAGATTTGCGCGAACTGGTCATTGATTCCGCTGCGCATTTGCTCGTGCTGACAAATCGCGCCCGGGATCTCGCGGCGGCGCGCCAGCAGGCAAGTGACATGCTCGCTTCCGGCGCACCGCGGCGGAAATGGGACGAATTGCTCGTGGCCCAAGGCGCAGACATCAATGCATTCAACGAAAAGCTTCGGCGCGAAAGGATTGCCAACATGGTCGTCGAGGTGAGGTCGGATCGGGACGGATTCGTGTCGCGCTGCGACGCTCGCATGGCCGGCGAACTCGTGCGCGATCTCGGTGGGGGAAGACTTACCAAAGACTCGGTCATCGACTTCGACGTCGGCATCGACGGAATCAAGCCGATCGGTTCTCAGGTCAAGTGCGGTGATGTTCTTTGCCGTGTGCATGTGCGGACTCTTGAGCAGGCGGACGATGCGATGAACCGGATGCAAGTCGCTTTTGAGATTTCCCGCGAACCTGTCCAACGCCCGCCGCTCGTTGTCGAAGTGCTCTGACTTGCGCGTTGCCTCGACCGTTTCATGCCGATAGCGTCGCGCCATGAACCACCTGCGCTGTTTCGTTGCCGCGCTCTTATTCACCGCGGTCGCACACGCGGCGGAACGTCACACCACAGTCTCAATTGTCGGCGAGGATTTTCACATCAACGGCAAGCCGTCCTACGCTGGGCGCATGTGGAAAGGCCATCGCATCGAAGGGCTTTTGTTCAACTCGCGAATGGTCCAGGGAATTTTCGACGACCTCAACACGAACACCGTTTCGCAGTGGGCGTATCCCGACACCGGAAAATGGGACGCGGAACGCAATACTCGCGAGTTCATCGCGGCGATGCCCGAATGGCGCAAGCACGGTCTGCTCGCCTTCACGATCAATCTTCAGGGTGGTTCGCCGCAGGGTTACTCGAAGGATCAGCCGTGGCACAACTCGGCGATTCGCGAGGATGGCTCGTTGCGCGCGGATTACATGGCGCGGCTCGAACGTATTCTCGATCGCGCGGACGAACTCGGGATGGCCGCGATCGTCGGCTATTTTTACTTTGGCCAGGACGAGCGCGTGCGTGATGAAGCGGCGGTGGTTAGCGCTGTGGACAACGCGACGCAATGGCTTCTCGCTCGCGGCTATCGCAACGTGCTGGTGGAGATCAACAATGAGTCCAACGTCCGTTATGATCACGCAATTCTTCAGCCCGCCCGTGTCCACGAACTCATTGACCGTGTGAAGAAAATGACGCGCGATGGTCGGCGATTGATGGTGAGCACTTCTTACGGTGGGAACACGGTGCCGAAAGAGAATGTCGTTCGGTCGGCGGATTTTCTTCTCATTCACGGCAACGGGATTTCTGACCCGAAGAAAGTTTCTGAACTGGTGCGTGCCACGCGGAAAGTTCCGGGCTTCACACCGAAACCGATCGTGTTCAACGAAGACGACCACTTCGATTTCGACAAGCCGATGAACAACTTCGTCGCCGCGGTGAGCGAACGCGCGTCGTGGGGTTACTTCGATTTTCGCATGAAGGATGAGAAGTTCGACGACGGCTATCAAAGTGTGCCGGTGAACTGGGGCATCAGTTCTGAAAGGAAGCGCGGATTCTTCAATCTGCTCGGCGAAATCACAGGGGAGGGGAAATGAACAAGCGTGCGACGCTCGTGATGGGAATCTTCGGAGCGCTGCTCGTAAGCGCGACCGCCATTTTCACGCCCGCATGTACGTGCGGACCGCGACGCGCCAATCCGCCGCCCACGCCGGTGAAGGTTACTCCGGAAAATTACGGTGGCTGGAAAAATGCCTTCCGGGTTCGCAATGCAACGGCCGAATTCGTCGTCGTGCCGCAGATCGGGCGCGTCATGAGTTTTCGTTTCCTCGATGGTGAAAATGTTTTTTGGGAAGATCGAAGTCTCGACGGAAAATCCGGCGATCCGAGTGGAAGAGAATGGGTCAACTTCGGTGGAGACAAGACATGGCCGGCGCCGGAAGGAGATTGGGGGAAGCACACCGGCTACAAAGAGTGGATGCCGCCGCCGGGTTTTGACGGGGCGCCTTCCACTGGCGAAGGGCAGGGAACGACGATCGTGCTCACGACTGCGATTGATCCTTTTTATGGAGTCCGGGCGGTTCGACGAATCTGGTTGGAGGGCGACAAACCGGAACTGACGATCACGACGACTTACGAACGCGTTTCTGGTTCACCGGCGAAAGTTGGTGTGTGGATCATCACTCAGTTCAAAAATCCAGAGCGCGTTTACGTTCCACTCGCGAGCAATTCCACCTTTGAAAATGGCTTCTACACTTTCCCCGGCCCGCCCTGGCCGCAGCTCACGAAAACGAACGGCACGGTTGTGATCGCGCGTGACTCCCAGGCTTCGCACAAGATGGCCTGCGATGGCGATCGTCTGCTCTGGGTCGGTAAAGAGGCGATGTGTCTTGTTGTTTCACGACGATCGGCGGGCGGCGATTACCCGGATCGCGGTGCGAGTGCCGAGGTTTACACCAATCCTGACCCGAAGCCGTATGTGGAGTTGGAGATGCTGGGACCGCTTTCAACCATGAAAGTCGGCGACAAGATCACGCAAGTGAACTCGTACAAACTCATGCGCCGCACGATGAATGATCCTGATGCCGATGCGCGGCACGTGCTGTCACTGCGCTGATCACCAGCCGAGTTGATCCAGACGCTTCAATTGCCAGCGCATGTTCTCCGCCGGCTGCCATTCGTCGAATCGTCCGAGCCTCTCCAGAACCTGTGGATTCGCGAGCGAGCGGGGCAGACCGCCTGTGCAAACCCGAGCGACTTCTTCCGCCGCCGTGCTTGCAAGTCGATCTGCGACTCTTCCGAATACCATGCCGTGTGATCGCTCAACGCGAAAAGTCGGCATGGCCGTCAGTAGAAGCGGACGACGCGCGCGGCATCAAGATCGATGGCGTGCAATTCACTCCAGTCGCAACACTCGCAAAGCATTTTCCCGGTAGACCTTTTTCAACACTTCGTCCGGCAACGCGTAAGCGTTCATGGGCCAGTGGTATTTGCGGAAGTAAACGGGATAGAAATGTTCGTCGGCCGTTTCCAGCAGGCGGAAAGTTGTGCGATACATCTCGGGCTCGGGATCCATGTCCGTGCCGTAAAAAAGCCGGTTCTGGTAACGCTGGAAAAAGCGGACGACTGCGCGCGGCGTGGAGGCCAACTCCCCGAAACGCGCGCCCATGTCCGCGTAAAGATTCGGCGATTGGTCAAGCATCGCGCCGACACGATCGAGGTCCGAGCAGCAATTCGCGAGATGGCAGGCGATGAACGTTGTGCGCGGATGTTTCTTCACGGCGCGTGCGAGCGAGTTGACGACGTCGTCGTGCGACAACACGCCGGGTGCATTCGTGATGCGCCATTTCCAGGCGTTCATCAGTCCGTCGTTGCTCGCGTCCATCGAGCTCACCCATCGCGCAACGTTATCATCGGTGCGCGCGTAATCGTGGGAGTGGACGTCGATCACGGGATAGCGGGCTTTCTCAACACGGGTTTCGGGAATTTTGAAAATGGAGCGTGGTTTGTAGTCCTTGAGCAATATTTGATCGGGCGGCGTCTGCGCTCGGATCGAGAACGTGCTGGAGAACGTCAACGCGAGGACGGCCAAATTCGCGCAAGGCTGACGGAAAAGCGGTTTCATGATCGCGAACGTATAGGGTCGCCCTTCTCTCGTCGCGTGCAAAGCTGTGTCGAGCTTGAAGCTTTTCCGTTGGTTCACGGCGCGGTTTCTGCCATGAATTCGCCGCACGCCGGAAGGAAGACGCACATGTACAAAATCATCGGAGCCGACCAAAAAGAATACGGGCCAGTCTCAGCCGACCAGATGCGCCAGTGGGTTACGGAAGGTCGCGTCAATGGACAAACGTTGGTGCAGCCCGAGGGGCAGACCGGGTGGCAACCGCTGGCAAGCTTTCCCGAACTCGCTGGATTGGCGGCTCCATTACCTCCCGCGTTTGGCGCAGCGCCACGGATGGCGCCCATCGCTTCCTCAGCGGAGGTGCTCGCACGACTGAACGGACCGGGCATCGCGTTACTGGTGGTTGGAGTGCTGACGATTCTTTGGTCGATCTTCAACGTCGTGAGCTATTTCAGCGCCTCACCGATGCAGAAGACGGGAAACCCAACGATTGATCGATTCATTGAAGGCGCGCAGAAACCCCAGGCGCTCGCTTTCGGATTTGTTCAAATCGCGTGCGGCACGTTGATGATTGTGGGCGGCATGAAGATGCGCCAGGGCAAGAGCTACAAACTGGCGCAGACGGCTTCGGTAATCGCGATGATCCCATGCACCGCGTCGTGTTGTTGCGTGGTGGGATTGCCCATCGGCATCTGGTCCCTGATTCTGCTGAATAAGCCGGAGGTCAAAGGAGTGTTTGAATCTTAGGATTCGGTCGATGAACGCTGGCGGTGATACAGAATGGAAATTTCGCCCGCGCGCGCGTGTGTTGTGGATGCTCGGCGTCCTCGTGATCCTCGGAAGCGCTTTGCTGCTGCATCGGTTCAATCCCATTGAACACGGTTTCTATCCCAAATGTATGTTTCACGTGATGACGGGCTTGGATTGTCCGGGTTGCGGCGGGCTGCGGGCGGCGCATCAGCTTCTCCACGGAAATGTGCGGGCCGCGCTCGAGTTGAACCCGCTGCTGGTTTGCATGTTGCCGATTGCTGGAGCGTTCACGCTGCAGTGGCTTATCGCCAGGGCTCAATCGGGCCGGCGTTCCGTGATGCTGCTACAGAAACCAATGGTGCTTTGGAGCTTTGCGATTGTAGTGATCACGTTTGGATTATTGCGCAACCTGCCGTGGCGCGCGTGGTTGAGTTGAGAAGAAATGCCTGCCAGAAAAATGGAAGAGGGTGAGCCCGGAACCCCTAAACCAAGCCCACCCTCTTGATCCATCCCTCAGTTCGAACCTTTTCTCCGGCGGTCCCCTATCCGCCTTCAATGAGTTCGACGGAGCGCACACTAGCAAGCCGGGATTTTCGGTCTATCGGGGATTTTCCCGAACGTAGTCTCAGGGCGGAAATCTGCGCGCCCGGTGAACATAGTTGCAGTGCTCCGAGCCAGCGGAGCGGCGCAGTGCGTCATCCTCCCGCTGGACTCCGCCCAAACATTCGGTTATTCGCCATTTGTGTTTAAACCGATTCGCTTCATTGGATGCGTCCTCGCGATTGCGTTCTGTTTCGCCGACTCTTTCGCGAGAGCTGCTGATCCATTGCGCATTCCACGTTTTTCGACCGAGAACATGGATCGCTCCATCGATCCGGCGGCGGACTTCTATCGCTTCGCTGCGGGGAATTGGCTGAAGAATAATCCGGTACCGCCGGACAAATCACGCTGGAGCGGCTTCGAAGAATTGCAACAGCGCAACTGGAACCTGATCCGTGGCATTCTCGAAACCTCAGCCGCAGATCGCTCCGCGCCGAAGCGTTCGCCGCGGGGCGAAGTCGGAGATTTTTTCGCGTCCGCATTGGATACCAACCGATTGGAGAAACTCGCCTTCGAACCGATCGCACGCGATCTGCGCCGCATCGATTCCGTGAAATCGACGAAGGGTTTATTCCAGGTCGCCGCCGACTTTCACGAACGCGGCATCGGCGGATTTTTCAGCGCGGGAGTTTCGCCAGACGCGAAGAACAGCAGCGTCTACGCGTTCAGCGTGTCACAAGGTGGACTCGGTCTGCCCGATCGGGACTACTACTTGAAGGATGAATTTGCGAAGGAGCGCGCTGCTTATCAGGAGCACATCATCCGCATGTTTACTCTTCTTGGGGCGAGCATGGCGGACGCGGGATCGCACGCCGCCATCGTCGTCGATTTGGAAACCGCGCTGGCAAAGGTGAGTCGCACTCGCGTCGAACTGCGCGACCCGAATGCCAATTACAACAAGTTCAGCGTCGCGAGTTTTGTGAAGACGAATGCGTCATCTGCGTGGCCGGTTTACCTCGACGAATCAGGACTTGGCAAGCTGCGCGAGGTGATCGTCCGCCAGCCGGAGTTCTTCACCGCGCTCGACACGTTGGTGAAGGAACGGCCGCTCTCCGACTGGAAGATTTATCTCCGCTGGCATTTGCTCAGCAGCACTGCGCCGTATCTGCATCAAGCGGCCGAGACGGAGAGCTTCGAGTTTTACGGAACAAAACTCCGCGGGCAACTGGCGCAGGAGCCGCGCTGGCAGCGTGCGGCTCGCGTGATCGACGGCAACATTGGCGAAGCGCTCGGTGAACTTTACGTGGAGAAATATTTTCCGCCCGCCGCGCGCGCGCGCATGAACGAGTTGATCAACAACCTGCGCGAAGTTTTCCGTGATCGCCTCACGAAGCTCGAATGGATGTCCGACGCGACGCGTGCGAAGGCGTTGACGAAGTTTGATCGGTTCACGCAAAAGATCGGGCATCCGGAAAAGTTCCGTGATTACTCGAAAGTGAAGATCGATCGCGAAGATTATCTCGGCAACGTCCAGCGCGCGGCGATCTTCGAGTCGCGTCGTGAAGTCGCGCGCGTCGGCAAGCCCGTGGACAAAACTGAGTGGCACATGACGCCGCAAACCGTGAACGCCTATTTCAATGCGACCCAAAATGAGATCGTGTTTCCCGCCGGCATTCTTCAACCCCCGTTCTTCGATGTTGATGCCGACGACGCGATCAACTACGGCGCGATCGGCGTGGTGATCGGCCACGAGATCACGCACGGCTACGACGACAAAGGCCGCCAATACGACGCCGAAGGAAATCTTAACGATTGGTGGTCCGAGCGTGATGCTAAGGAGTTCGATGCGCGTGCGCAGAAAGTTGTTGAGCAATACAACAGTTACGAAGCGCTGCCCGGCCTGAAGGTGAACGGGAAGTTGACGCTCGGCGAAAACATCGCGGACATCGGCGGCACGAGCATCGCGTACGAAGCGTTGCAACGCGCGCTCGCCAAGGATCCTTTGAAACGGAAATCCATCGACGGCTTCACGCCGGAGCAACGCTTCTTCCTTTCGCTGGCGCAACTCTGGCGCACGAACTGGCGTGAAGCGGAACTGCGCCGCCGCATCACCGTCGATCCGCATTCGCCCGGACAGTTCCGCGCGATCGGACCGCACGTGAACTTGAAGGAGTTTTACAACGCGTTCGGAATCAAGGAAGGCGCACCGATGTGGCGTCCAACGGAACAACGCGCAATCATCTGGTGACCGGAGGGCGAACCGCATCTGCCGCCCCGCAAATCTTGTAGCAGCCGACGTTAGGAGGCTCTGACTTCTTTCCTGAAAACAGAATGAGCCTCCTTACGTCGGCTGCTACGATTCTGGGGATCAACCCGCAAACTTGTTGCGAAGAACTCGTGGACAACCCGGGGACAAGGCTGTCCGAGAACATTTGAACCCGCCTCCAACTGCACGGCGCGGAGTGAAAGTTCCGCCCCGTCTTACTTTGTCTGCCGGCGATGATCGCGTCGCAGCCGGTCGATGAAAGCCACGATTTCCCAGCGCTGTTCGTCGGTTGTGCTCTCGCTGAAGCTCGGCATCGGAGTGCCGTTCAATCCCGTGACGAGCACGCGGTAGATGTCGCGGAGGTCACGTCCGCTGCGAAGCTGCGGCTGGCGCAGATCGCTTGGCGTGGTTGCGTTGCCCCAAACATCCACCAGTCCATTCGTTGCGGCTGGGCCGTTGCCTGCGCCGTTCTCGCCGTGGCACGGAGCGCACGTTGCGAGGAAAAGCGTCCTGCCATTCGTCATGCGCGCGCGGAGTTCCCCTTCATCGCTGAACCACGCGGGAGTGCGCGAGAACGTCACGGGCGCGGCGTGGTTGTCGGGTTTGCTCCACTTTGAGGAAAACGTTTTCACGTACTCAGCCGCGGCGCGGATGTCGCGCTCGGGCATTGCATCGAAGCTCGGCATGGCCGTGCCGGTGAGACCGCCGCGAATGGTGCGCATCAGATCGTCATCGGTTGGCAAAGCGCCGCTCGGCGTGGAACGGAATTTGAAAATGCCCGTCGTAAAATTCCGCGGGCGCGGCTGAACCGTGAGTCCCATTTCACCAGTGCCGTCTCCGCGCACGCCGTGGCAGGGGACGCAGTTCTTCTCGTAGATGAAACGTCCGTGGGCGACGAGCGATGGGTCGGATGGACGAATTGTGCTGTTGGTTTGCGCAATCGCTGCGAAGCCCACCGCCAACAACAATGCCGTGAATGGCCGGGCGCACGACGTCACGACTCGGGTTCTACGCCGCGCGGGCGAAGCTCACGGGCTCGACGAGAATGACCGCGGCCAATTGTGAGCTGATGGCCATACGCGAATTGCAGACCTGGCAGATGACGTTGTTCTTCGCGGAGACAAGCTTCACCAATTGCTCTTCGCAAAAGCCAATTTCGCGCAGGCGAGTGGTGAGTTCGGCGGATTCGGGAAGTCGTTTGATGCGGACGCACGTGCCGGCGCGCACGCTGTTCAACGCGCAGAGCAGGCCGCCGGTGCAGTTGGCCGGTGTTGGGGCTCCCGTTTCGTCCGCTGAGATCATGTCTCAACTGTATCGGCACCCGGATTGGCGACCACACATGGATTGTCCATGGTTGGTCATTCGTTGCTTGGTGATGCGCCGTTGATGCCGGTCAACTACGCGCGGACGCAGGCAGCAGAAGATCGTCGCACGATCATGGAAAAAATTCTGCTGTTCGCCTCGCTGTGCATTCCTTTGGTGACTTACGCCGCTGCGCCGGTGCTTCCACCGGTGGATGAGTCACGATTGCTCGCCGGAACAGAAGCGCGCATTCGCGCCGCGCGGACGGCGCCGCTCACGGTTCGTATTTCCGATGCGAATGGAAAACCTGCGGCGAACCAAAAAGTCCGCGTGGAACATGTGAAGCATCTGTTTTACTTCGGCGCGGGATTCGACACGGCGCTGCTGCCGCGTGACAACGAGACGGAGATCGACCGGCGGCATCGCGAGAGTTTCCTGAAACTCTTCAACTATGCGACTGTGCATCTCTATTGGGGAGGCTACGAACCCAAGCTTGGGGAAGTCCAAAGCGCCGATCGATTGCGATCCATCCAGTGGCTGCGCGAGCACGGCGTGACGCCGCGCGGGCATCCTATTTTTTGGAACCACACCGGCACCTTGCCCGCCTGGTTGAAGAATCAAAACCCGGGCGCCGCCGAGTTGCGTGGATTGATGGACGTTCGGCTCGCAGAAATGTCCAGGACGGTGCTGCCGCAACTTCACGACATCGATGTGTGGAATGAATTGGTCCACTGGGAACGAATGACGAATCCGCTCACGAGTTTGATCGTGGAGCAGGGGAAAGTGCCGGTCGTCGCGCACTACCTGAAGGACACGAAGCGCTTGAATCCACAGCTCCAACTCGTCGTGAACGACTACGAACATTCACCGAGCTACTACGCGCTGCTGAAGCAACTCATCGATGCCGGCGCGCCGATCGACATCATCGGCCAGCAATCGCACATGCACGATGGCACGTGGTCGGTGAAGGAGATCTGGGATTCGCTGGAGCGCCTGACGCTGCTTGGGCGTCCCGTCCTCTTCACCGAGACGAGCGTGCTCTCAGGTCCGAAGAAGAAGATGGATTGGCTGAACAAAGTTCCCGATTGGAACAGCGATCCCGAGAACGAACAGAAGCAGGCCGACTTTCTCGCGCAATTCTTTCGCCTTCTCTACAGCCACACGAACTGCGCTGGCGTGGTGTTGTGGGATTACGCGGACCGTCGCGCTTGGCTTGGCGCGCCGGTTGGAGTGTTGCGCAAAGACGGTTCGCCGAAACCTTCGTTCGAGAGACTCGATCAGTTGATCAATCGCGACTGGCGCACGCGCGGTGAATTCGTGACGGACGCGAAGGGTGAAGTCGTGGTGCCGAATGCGTTCGAGGGAGAATATCGCGTCCAGGCCGGCGGCGCGGAACAGAAGGGCGTGCATCGTCGAAACGCGCCGCTGACGATGACGTTGCGGTGACGAAATTTTCTCGGCGCTGGATTAGCCGATCAACGGCTTTTGTTTTTCCGCTCGGATCGCCTGCTGACGCTGGAGCATTTCAATACGCTGGGCGTCCGTCGTATCCGGGTGTGACATGCGCGAGCGCAACTCACTGAGTTCGCGAGTGAGCGCGTCGTCGCGAAGATATTTCAGGATGTCCACGATTTGTTTCTCGGGCTGTGGCACCACGTGATCTTCCGTGAGTAATTCGGTGAGGAGCGATTGCGCGGCGGGGTCGTCTTGAAATTCAGCGAGCAGCACGGTGGTGCGCGGGGCTTCGGCGGCGTCGTGCGGGTCTGATGACCCGCGCTCCAAACGGCGTCGTGCGATGCGTTGCGCGACGGGGTGAAGAATCCATTCCGGCTTCAGGTGGGCGGCGGCGAAAGCAGCTTGTTCCTCGTGCGCGAGAATGATTTTCAGAAGTTGCGTCTCTTGCGGAGACGGCGGCGCGATCGGCTGTTCATCGAAAGATTCCAATGGCGGTTCGTCCTGATCCTGTCGAGCGGGCGCGGCGGCGGGTTTGTGTTTCTTGAACTCAGCGCGCACTGCTTCAGACGCGACGCCGAGGCGGGCGGCCGTCTTCTGCGCGTAGGTGTCGATCAGGACTGCGTTGCGCGTCTTCGCGAGCGCGTCGCCGAACTCGCGGATCACGCTGAGCCGGCCCTTGTCGCTGGTCAAATCGTTGGTCGCGCACAGTCGTTTCAAGTAGTAATCGAAGAAGCCTTCGGCTTTTTCCAGAATCTCGCGGAACGCTTCGCCGCCGTGCTCCTTGATGAATTCGTCGGGATCTTTGCCGCTCGGCACGGTGGCCACGCGGATCGCGAGTCCAGCGGCGAGCAATGCGTCGAGTGAACGAACGGCGGCGTTTTGTCCGGCGTTGTCGGCATCGAAGCAGAGGACGACCTCCTCGACGTAACGCTTCAGAATGCGCGCGTGCTCGGGAGTGAGCGCGGTGCCTTGCGGCGCGACGATGTTCTGCACGCCGGCCATGTAGCACGAGATCAGATCGAGCTGGCCTTCGCAGATGATCGCGGTCTGTGCGTCGAGGAGCGCACGTTTGGACTTATCGAGGCCGAAGAAAACTTTTCCTTTCGTGAAGATCGGCGTCTCGGGTGAGTTCACATACTTCGCCGTCTTCTCGTCACCGCTCAAGATGCGTCCGCTGAAACCGATCACTCGTCCCTGCTCGTCGCAGATCGGGAAGATCAACCGTCCGCGAAAGCGATCGTAGTAACGTTCCGTGCCTTCCTTTTGAATGATCAGCCCGGCTTGCGCGACGGTGGCGAGGTCGTGACTTTTGCTCTTGGCCCAATTCACCGTGTCGTCCCATGCCTCTGGCGCGTAGCCGATGCGGAAGAGTTTCACCGCATCGGGACTGACGCCGCGCTTCTGCAAATAGTCGCGCGCGATCTGGCCGCCGGCGTCGCTGGTCAGCGCGGTTTGCCAGCGCGTGGTGACCTGCTCGTGGATTTGCAGCAGCACATCCTTGATGTGGCGTGCCTGTTGCGCCTCGGGATTGTTCTCGAATTCGAGCGGAATCTTCGCGCGCTCAGCGAGACGGCGCACGGCGTCCATGAAGGTAATGCCTTCGTGTTCCTTCACGAAAGTGAACACGTTGCCGCCTTTGCCGCAGCCGAAGCACTTAAAAATCTGGTGGTGCGGATTGACGTTGAAGCTCGGCGTCTTCTCGCGATGGAAGGGACAGAGCGCGCGGAAATTCGTCCCGGCACGTTTGAGCGGCAGATACGAGCCGATGACATCGACGATGTCATTGGCGGCGCGAATCTGCTCGAGGAGGTGCGGAGGAATGAGCCCGGCCACTGCCAGCAGCGTTATCGCCGGCTCATCATCGAGTCAATCTCACGCTCACGCCGTTTGCCCATGCTGTTCTCGTTGCGGAGCGGCCCGGAGCTGCCGGAGGCGGGGGATATGAGCACTTGCGGGAGATACTTTGCGAGGCTTTTTCCCGTGACTGACATCTGGTAGACCTCGGTCTGGAGCTTGTCCACGCTGGGGAAGAAATCGCTGCCGTAGTTGTATTCCACTTCCTTCATGCGCTGTGCGAGTTCGGCCTCGGTGTAATGCGGCGCGTGCAGCAGGCTGAGGGCGAAAATATACATGCACGACCAGCGCAACATGCCGGCGCACATGCCGAGATAAAATTCCGCACGCCCGAACATGTCGCTCTCGATCAGCTTCTGGCCGAAATATTTCTTGATGATGACGAAGGTGATCTTGATCACCAGTGCGATAAGAATGTAGGCCAAGATGTAATACGTAAGCCGGCTGAGCACCGGCTTCTGCGCCATTAAATCGCCGAGCGGGCGATAAAAGAGTGCGCCGAGCACAAGGATTGCAACCCATTGCACCGTTTCCAGCAACTCTTCGGAGAGCCCGCGCTTGCGGCCGCAGACAAAGCCGACAAGCAGCACGGCTGCGGTGAGAAAGTCGACCCAGCTCAATGAGATTCCGGCAAAGTTCATATTGAATGCGCGACGGCCCATGCCGTCTCTGCGTTCATCGGCAAATTTGGACATGTTGTTTAGCAAGTTTGGTGCGGCGATCGGGGCCGCTTCGGCTATCTTCAGTCGGACATGAACGCGCGTACAGGTTTAGGGGCATGCAACACGACGAACACTCACGTCTCCCAATGGGTCACGGAAACCGCCGGATTTTGCCGGCCGGACCGCATTCATTGGTGCGACGGATCGGAGGAGGAGAAGAATCAACTCACGGCTGAAGCCGTCCGCGCGGGGCTGCTGATCGAGTTGAACCAGGAAAAACTCCCCGGTTGTTACCTTCATCGCTCGAATCCGAACGACGTGGCGCGCGTGGAAGACCGCACGTTCATCTGCACGCCGACTCAGGAGAAAGCCGGTCCCACGAACAATTGGATGGCCCCCAAGGCCATGTACGAAAAGCTGCGCAAATTCACTGCCGGTGCGATGCAAGGCCGCACGATGTACGTGATCCCATACCTCATGGGCCCGTTCGGCTCGCCGATGACGAAGGTCGGCATCGAGATCACCGATTCCATCTACGTCGTGCTCTCGATGCGCATCATGGCGCGGATGGGCAACGTCGCTTATCAACAGCTCGCCGACAGCGATGACTTCAATCGCGGTCTCCACTGCATGCTTGATGTGAATCCCGAGCGCCGTTACATCGCGCACTTTCCGCAGGACAACGCGATCATTTCCGTCGGTTCCAATTACGGAGGCAATGTGTTGCTCGGGAAGAAGTGTCTCGCGCTGCGCATCGGTTCGTACTTGGGGCGCTTCGAAGGCTGGCTGGCGGAACACATGCTCGTGCTGGGAGTGGAATCCCCGGATGGCGAGAAGACTTACGTGAGCGCCGCATTCCCGAGCGCGTGTGGCAAAACAAATTTCGCCATGCTCGTACCTCCGGAACATTTCAAAGGCTGGAAAATCTGGACCGTGGGCGACGACATCGCGTGGATGAAAGCCGACTCCGAGGGCCGTCTGCGCGCGATCAATCCCGAGGCCGGCTATTTCGGCGTGGCACCCGGCACCAACGGCAGCACGAATCCGAACGCGATGGAGACGATCGCGCGCGACACGATTTATACAAACGTCGCGCTCACACCCGATGGCGACGTGTGGTGGGAAGGCAAAACCGAAACGCCTCCGCCGCAAGCCATCGACTGGCGCGGCCAGCCCTGGACCCCTGCGTCGAAAGAAAAGGCCGCGCACCCCAACAGCCGCTTCTGCGCGCCGATGCGGAACAACCCTGCGCTCGATCCTGCCGCCGATGACCCGCAGGGCGTTCCCATCAGCGCGATCATATTCGGTGGGCGCCGGGCCACGACCATGCCGCTGGTGTATCAGGCGTTCAATTGGATCCACGGCGTTTACATCGGCGCCACCATGGGCTCGGAGACCACCGCTGCCGCCGGCGGCGCGATCGGCCAGGTGCGGCGCGACCCGATGGCGATGCTGCCCTTCTGCGGCTACAACATGGGCGATTACTTCCGCCACTGGATCGCGATGCGCAAGCAGATCACCCACGTGCCCCGCATGTTCCATGTGAACTGGTTCCGCAAGGATGCGAGCGGACAATTCCTCTGGCCCGGCTTCAGCGAGAACATGCGAGTCCTCAAATGGATTGTTGACCGCTGCCACGGACGTGCGGACGCCAACGAAACGCCGCTCGGCTGGGTGCCCGGCCCCAACAGTTTCGATCTCCGAGGCATGAAGGACTTCTCCCTCGAACGCCTCGCGCAGGCGCAAACGATCGACTACGACGAATGGCGTCGCGAGCTGCTCTCGCAGGATGAGCTCTTCATGAAAATTTACTCACACCTGCCCAAGGAAATGATCTTCCAGCGCGAGTTGCTGGTGGCGCGGCTGTAGTGAGAGCGGAGTGAGTGAGTCAGTAGTCAGTGTCCCGCGAAGCGGCGAAGGCAGCGAAGGGTTTCTGCCGCTGACTTCGCCCCCTTCGCCCCTTCGCCGGGACACCGCTCTGGAAGGGCGAGGAGTGTGAGTGGGTAAGTGGGTGAGTCAGTAAGTGAGATGAGGCGGACCACTCACTCACCCACCTACCCACTCACTGACTTACTCTCCCCCCGCAGCGTGACAGCAATGTCATCGCCTTGAGGCGGGAAAAGTTTGTCTTTGGTCGCGAAAACTGCGACTCTCAACACACTCATGCAACTGTTCCATCTCCGCGCCCGGAATGTCGTCACCTTCTTCCCCAAAAAAGACAAGGGGATCGGAGGGACAAGGAGACTCGGGGAAAGTCGCCCCTTCCCCTCGTCCCCCCTTCCCCTCGTCCTCATGGCCGTGTTCGCAGCCGCTTTAACCGCCGCCGCACAACATCTCACCGTGCAAGTGGGTTCCCCGCCGAGCCCGCCCACACCCCTGGTGAACCACAATGACTTTTGGTCCGTTCACAAAGGCACGAATGCGCCGCAGGCAAACTGGGAATCGATTTCCGACGCATCGCTGAATGCCGAATGGTTCAGTGCTGCCGGCGGATTCGGCTACGGCGACAATGCCATCAACAACACGCCAGGGCCGAGCTACGAATCCACGATGTTGTCCGACATGATCAACCGCTACACGACGTTGTTCATCCGCCACACGTTCAACGTAGCCTCGGTGGTCGACACCAATCGCCACCTGTTGCTCACGGTGGATTACGACGATGGATTCGTGGCGTATCTCGATGGCGTGGAGATCCGCCGCGCGAACACCACGAATGGCATCGGCAGCAACATCACCTCCACGCAAACGACCGGCGCGAATTCCCACGAAGCCTCGTGCTGCAACCCCCCGACCAATCTGCCGACGACCTACGATCTCGGCGCAGTGAGCAATCGCCTGTCGGTCGGCACCCACGTGCTTGCGATCGTTGGACTGAACCAGTCGAGCGGCAGCAGCGACTTCCATTTGATCGCCGATCTCGCGATGGGGCCCGGTGCTGGAGTGGGCGGCGTGGTGAACAATGGTCTCTACGCGCTGGCCAATACGAACCTGGTCACGCTCACCGGCTCGAACACAGTCGCCGGCGCTACGCGCGTGACCGTGAATGGCGACGACGCCAGCTTCAACATCGCCGATGGCACGTGGACGAAATCACAAACATTGCAGCCCGGCATGAACCGGTTGTTTATCGCCGCGCTGAACAGCAGTGGCACGCTGCTTTCGAACCGTGTGCAGGACATCGTTTGCGAAATGACGCCTGTCTCCGTGTTCGGCGCGATCACCGCGGCCACCTCGTGGACGAATGTGAATGAAGTGATTCACGTGACCGGGACGGTGACGGTCGGCTCCGGTGCAACGCTCACGATTGGTTCCAACGTCGTTGTGATCGTCTCACCCGCTGCGTCGATTGTTGCTGGTGCCGGCGGAACGATCGATGTTCGCGGTGGCGACACGTATGAGGTTTGGTTTCTGCCGTCCACCCCAGGCGTGTGGGGCGAGATCGCGGCGGATGGCGCTGGATCATTTCTCACCATTCGCCACGCCGACATCAATCGCGGCGCAGTGAAGTTCCGCAACGGCGCGACGGGCTTGCTGGAAGACAGTTACGTGCATGAATTCAAGAACGGCACAGTGCCGATCGCAGGCTGCACCAGCGCCGCTTCCGTGACGGTGCGGCGATCACATTTCAACGTCTATCACGAGACGCTCTGGCAGTTCACCCCGATGATTGTTGAACACTCGTTGTTTGAGAACGCGAACAACGCCAGCAGCGACGCGCTCGATTTCGACGGCGCGCCGATTGGTTCCATCATCAGGCATTGCACTTTCCGTTACGGTCCGAGCAATAACACCGATGCGATCGATCTTGGCTCCACCTCCACGGGCACGGTGGTCGAAAGCTGTCTGATGCATGACTTCCCGTTCGATAAGGGGGTGTCGATCGGTGAGACGTCCTACGCCATTACCATTCGCAATTGCCTCATGTATCGCAACGATTCCGGCGTTGCCACCAAGGACAACTGCACCGCGATCATCGAAGGGTGTACGATCGCGAACTGCGATTTCGGTTTCCGTAATTACAACAAAGCGAACCCGGCGGCCCTCACGGGCGGCGGACACATCACGAATTCCGCGAACAATATTCTCTGGAACAACCCGACGACGTTTTCCCTTTCGAATGCGAGCACGCTGGTTGCCGAGTTCAGCAACTTCCAAGGCACAAACTGGCCGGGCGTGGGCAATATCGATGCCGATCCGCTCTTCGTGAATGCGGCCGCGGGCGACTATCGCTTGCAGCCGGGTTCGCCATGCATCGGCACGGGAAAGGACGGGACGAACATGGGCGTGACGCTCCCTGTTGGCGGCATTCCGATGTGGGTTTCGAATCTGTTCGCGATCAGCGCCGGCACAAATCCCGTGGCGCTTTCATGGTGGGAGAACGCTGACAATGAAACTGGCTTCCTCGTTGAGCGCTCGACGGATCAAATCGCGTGGGCATCGATCGGGGGAACATCGGCCAACGGGACCAACTTTGCCGACACGACGGGCGTCCTCGGCCAGAAATACTATTATCGCGTCCGCGCGACGAACGACTCCGGCCTCTCGCCGGTTTCGAACATCGCGAGCGGAGTGCGCCAGGCGCCCATTATCTTCATCGGTGGAACAATTTCCGCGAATACGCTGTGGGCGTCCGGCGTTTCAGTCGTCGTCACGAGTTCCATCACGGTCAATGCCGGCGTCACGCTGACCATTCAGCCGTGCGTCACGGTGCTCTTCAATCAAGGCGCAAGCCTCACGGTCAACGGGTTGTTGCTCGCCGAAGGAACACCGGATTGCCGAATACTCTTCGCTCGCAACACGGGTGCGACGAGTTGGGCGGGCCTCAATCTCGCTGGCGCGGCTTCGACGCACCGCATCGCCTTTGCTGACTTTGATGGCATCGCGGGCAGCAACATCGATATCACCAGCAGTGCGGTCTATCTCCAGAACCTCCACTGGACGAACACGACGGCGCAGCTCGTGAATTGCGTGAGCAGCTCGATGACGTTGCTCGACTCATACATCCCGGGCGGATTCGGCAACGAGCCGGTCCACTTCAGCAACATGCCGGCGGATGGTTACGCGCTGATCAAGGGGAACATCTTTGGCGCGCCACAGGGCTACAACGACAGCATAGACTTCACCGGCGGCAATCGCCCTGGCCCGATTGTTCAGTTCATCGATAACATCTTTCTTGCCGCAGTGGATGATTGCCTGGACCTGGACGGAACGGACGCGCACATCGAGGGGAACATCTTCATGAATGTGCATCAGGATGCGTCACGCGCGAGCACGGGGAACGCGGTATCGACTGGCGCGGACGGAAGCAACTTGTCGGAGTTGGTGGTGGTGCGGAATATTTTCTACGACTGCGACCATGCGTTGCTGGTGAAGGATCTCGGCTCGGCGATTTTTGAGAACAATACCATCGTGACGATCGAGACGAATTCCTTTGCGGCGTCTCGCGCGGCGTATGTCCAGTTCGGCGAGCCGCACCGATCCGTGCCCGGCGGCCGCGGCATCATCATGAACGGCAACATCATGTGGGATCTGCACAGCGACACACCGTTCATCGTGTTCACCAACGGCGCGATGTTCATGGTCGCCAATCAGAACATCATCCAGGGAACAAACATCACCACCGGCGTTGGCAACTCGACGGCGGATCCTTTGTTCGTCAATTGGCAGACGGGAATCACGTACCAGAACATCAAGAGTAACCTCGCGCTTCTGCCCGGTTCACCCGCCAAAGGCGCCGGCCCGAACGGCCTCGACATCGGCGCGCTTGTTCCCGGCGGCGCTTCGATTTCTGGCGAGCCCATCGGCACGACGACGAACACGAGCGCCACGCTCAAGGTCACCGGGCCGGGCGTGTATGCCTATCGATGGAAATTGAACAACGGCCCGTGGAGCGCGGAGGTGCAATTGACGAACAGTTTCCTCATCACCGCCACGATGTTCGACAGCGTTGCGCCGATCGCGCTGAGCAATCTGACAAACGGCACTTATACCGTTTACGCTGTGGGCAAGAACTCCGCGGGTTACTGGCAGGCCACGAACAGCCCGACAATTTCTCGAACATGGACCGTGAACACCGCATTGGACTCGGACAACGATGGCATTCCCGACGATTGGGAAGACGCGCACAACCTGAGCAAGACCGATCCGAACGATGCGGCGCTTGATGCGGACGGCGACGGCCTCACCAACTTGCAGGAATACCTTGCCGGTACTGACCCGCAGTTCACGGGCAGCACCTTGAAGATGCAGATCGCTCTGGGCGGCACGAACGCGCTCGTAACATTCGGCGCCGCATCGAACAAGACCTACACCGTGCTGGTGCGCGACACGCTGTCGACCAATACCGGATGGCAACGATTCCTCGACCTGCCGTCCACCAACTCAAACCGCACCGTCATTCTCACGAACGCGCCGACGCAGCCGTCCCGCTTCTATCGCGTGGTGACGCCAATTGCACCGTGAATTTGATGAGTGGGCGATGGGCGTTGCCACACGGTCGTGGCGCTCGTGCCATCCGAGTTTCGAGTTTCGGGTTCCGGGGTTCCGGGTTCCGGGCGAACTCGAAACCCGGAACCCGAAACCCGAAACCCGAAAGGGCGCGAACTCCGGCCCAACTCGAAACCCGCAACTGGAAACCCGAAACTCGAAACTCAGAATTCCGGTCAGCGACAATAGTGCCATCACCATGAAGTTTTTCGCACGCTACCCCTCAGCGCGAGGCGCGCTGCTGACCTTGTTGTTCTCCTTGCTCGCCGTCTATGGATTGCACGGCCAAGTGGTGATCAATGAGATCATGTTTCATCCGTCGTCTCAGAATCCGCGCGAGGAATATATCGAGATATTCAACACAACGGCGACGAACGTGAATCTCTCGGGTTGGAGGCTGACCAAGGGCGTGGACTTCACTATCCCGACGAACACCGTAATCGGGCCGGCCAAATATCTCGTCATCGCGGCGAATCGCCAGGCGTTCACAAACAAGTATCCCGGCATCACCAATGTGGTGGGCGACTTTTGCTTCGTGCGCACGACGAACGTCGTGGGATTCGCTTACACGAACTTTGACAACACGCTCAGCAACACGCGGGATGAAGTACAATTGGAAGATGCCTCGGGACAAATAATCAACAGCGTTTCGTACGCGGACGAAGGCGATTGGGCGACACGTCAGCGCGGTGTGCTGGATCACAATTATCAGGGCTGGACATGGTTCAGCGATGCGGACGGTCTCGGCAAATCGTTGGAATTGATCAATCCCGCATTGCCCAATAGCAGCGGCCAGAACTGGCGCGCGAGCATCACGGTCAATGGCACGCCGGGCAGCGCGAACTCCGTTGCGTCCGCCAACACTGCGCCGCTGGTGCTGACGGTGGCGCACTCTCCCATCGTTCCGCATCCGTCCAACACCGTCGCGATCACTGCACGCATCATCGATGAATCGGGCGGCGTCACATCGCGCGTCTTCTGGCGGACGAACGGCGGCGGGGCGGTGCCGGCGTTTGCCACCGGCCCGATGTTCGACGACGGCGCTCATGGCGATGGCGTCGCGGGCGACGGCATATTTGGCGTGATCCTGCCGGCGCAAGCGCATGGCACGATCGTCGAGTTTTACGTCGAGGCAGTTGACGTTTCGAACCAGACGAATGCGTGGCCCAGGTCATCCATCGATACGAATGGCGCGTTGCTCGGTCACGTGAACAACGCGCTCTATCAGGTGGACACGAACGCGTTCGCTGGCACAACACCGCTGCACAGGATCATCATGGTGCCCGCTGATTTGCTGGAATTCTCGAATCTTCTGTTTGGCGTGCCTTCAGGCTCGTGGGACAGCGATGCCGCTTACAACTGCACTTTCCTTAACTTCGATGCGCAGGGAATTGACATTCGGTATCTCAGTTCGGTTCGGAACCGTGGACACGGCAGCCGGCGGGGGAACCCGCACAATTATCGACTCGGCTTCGCCAGTGATAACCCATGGCACGGCGTGACGAGTGTGAACCTCAATGCGCGCACCGTTCATGCGCAGATTCTTGGAGGCACACTCGCGCTTCAGTCCCGCGCGGTGGGTAACACGTCGCGACCGTTGCTACTGCGCATCAACGGCGGAGTGGGTCTGGGTGGTTCGCCCGCGAACGGCATTTATGCGGAGAACGAAGATATCAGCAGTGAATGGGCTGAGAACCATTTCCCGAACGATAGCGGCGGAAACGTCTACAGCGTAGTCCGAGATATCGGGCCGCCGAATTTTGACTATCGCGGCACCGTGGCCAACGCCTACACGAACACTTATTTCAAGCAGTCCAACGCCAGCGAAAACGATTTTACCGACGTGATCGCGCTACTCTCGGCGCTGGGGGAAAATCAAACGAATCTGTTCACCATGGATCGGGCGCGGGCCGTGGCCGACGTTGACCAATGGTTGCGCCACATCGCGGTCATGAGTCTCTTCGGCAATGGTGAGTCAGGATTGAACACCGGCAACAACGACGACTACCTCATGTATCGAGGGGTCAACGATCCACGATTTGTTCTCGTTTATCACGATCTGGATTCGATTCTCGGCCAGGGTTCGCTGGCCACCACGACTGACATATTCCGTTCCACCTGTTGCCCGATCTCCGGGGACTCGGAAGGAATCTGGAGGGCCATGAACTGGTTCCTGCACCAACCGGAGATTGAGGCCCTCTATCATGGCACCTTGCAAAACTTACTCGATGGCACCTTTGCAAAAACGAATTTCGATGCTGTCGCGGATCAAACCCTCACGTCAGTAACTTCGCCTGCCACGATCAATTCAATGAAGACGTGGATGGATGGACGGCGCTCCTATGTTCAGGGAGTGCTCAATACTTACTTCGCCGCAAATCCGCCACCGCCCACTGCGACGATTGCCGGCGGGCCGCGTTCGCCCACGCCGTTCACCACGGCCACGCTCACGGTCGGCGGAGCGAACGTGGTGAGCTACATGTTCAGCTTGAACGGCGGCGCGTGGAGCGCGGAGACACCGGTCGGAACTGCGATTTCATTGAGCGGGCTGGCGAATGGCAGCAGCAACATCGTCGCAGTGATTGGAAAGAGTTCCGCCGGCGCGTGGCAGTCCACAAGCAAGGCCACTCTTTCGAAATTTTGGATCGTCAACCTCACGATGCCCGCCGTGCGCTTGAACGAAGTGCTGGCGTGGAACACGAACGCGCTGCAACACGGGGCCGTGTTTCCTGACGCTCTTGAGCTCTACAACGAAGGGAACGTGTCCGTCGATGTCGGCGGACTTCGGCTCACGGATGATTTGGCGACGCCGACCAAATTTATCTTCGCCTCCAACACGATCATTGCTGCCGGCGGTTACCTGATCGCCTACGCGAACAACAACGATGGCAGCGGCGGCGTTCATCTCGGCTTTGGGTTGAACAACGACGGGGACAGTTTATTCCTGCTCGATCGCGGCACGAACAACACAGTGCTGGATTCGGTGACGTTTGGTTTGCAGCTCGCGGACAAATCGATCGGGCGCATCGGCAACAGCGGCGAATGGAAGCTTTGCCAGCCGAACTTCGGCGCCGCGAACACGATCATCGCGCTGGGCAATCTCTACAACGTCCGCATCAACGAATGGCTGGCGTCCGGCGCGGGCGCGTTCATCGAGGACTTCGTCGAGCTTTACAACCCGAACGCCGCTCCGGTGGACATCGGGAATTGCTACGTCACCGATGAGTTGATCGGCGCGCCGACGTTGCAACGACTGGCGCCGCTCACGTTCATCGCAGGAAATGGTTTTCTGAACTTCACCGCGGACAACAAAACCGATCCGCGTCATTTGAACTTTGCGCTTTCAGCGGACCAGGATCAGGTGGCGCTGCTCGATGCCGCCCAGGACAGGATCGACAGCGTGATCTTCGCCGCGCAGCAGCCGGGAATTTCACAGGGGCGCTGTTCCGATGGCGTGAACAATTTCGTCTCGCTCTCGGTGCCGACGCCGGGCGCGCGTAATGCCTGTCCGTCTCCACCTCCACCGGCCGTGAGTCTGCTGGCGTACAACGCGCCGACGCGCTACGACCAGACGAGCAACTACGACGGCTTTAATTGGATGGATCGAAGCTTTGACGATTCGGGTTGGGCGACTGGAGCAGGCATTTTTGGGAATACCACCCTGTCGTCTGGTCCCGCAGTGAACACGTTTATCAATAATGTCATAGCCACGGTTTACTTCCGTACGAAGTTCGTTCTTCCGGCGAACGCAAGCTTCACGAGCTTTCAATTGTCCCACTACGTCGATGACGGCGTGGTGGTGTACGTGAACGGCTTGGAAGCGTATCGTTACAACATGAATCCCGGTCCGGTGACTTACAGCACGAGCGCGGCGTTGAACCTGGGTGGCCAGCCCTCCGAAATTCAAGTGCCTGCCTTCCCGCTCACGAACGCGTTTCCTGGGACGAATCTTATCGCCGTTGAATTGCACGCCAGACCCGGCCCGATTCCGGGCGGAGACGCCTTCATGGGAATCAAGCTGGACGGCATCGTCGCGTCGCCAGTGTCCGCGGCGGGAATTGTCATCAACGAGGTTTTCGCCAAGAACGAATCTGTCGTCCTGCCGGACGGTTCCACAACCGATGCGATCGAACTATTCAACCCTTCCACCAATACGCTTGATCTCGCTAATTGCAGCCTGAGCGATGATGTCGCGAATGCGCGCCGCTGGGTTTTTCCGGTAGGCTCAACGATTCCGGGCAGCGGATATTTCCGCGTTTACTTTGATGCGAATCGATCGCCTTCCGCGACGAATACCGGCTTCGGCCTCAAGGACACCGGCGACAACGTCTATTTGTTTTCCGCCGCAGGCGCGCTGATGGACGCGATCACCTTTGGGCTTCAAGCGACTGACTTCAGCATTGGCCGCGTTCCGAACGGTTCGACGAATTGGGTTCTTACCGTTCCCACGCTTGGCTCGGCAAACATCGCGGCAACGCTCGGCGATCCGTTGCAGTTGAAGGTGAATGAGTGGATGGCGAATCCCGCGTCAGGCGATGACTGGTTCGAGATTTACAATCAGAACTCACAGCCCGTCGCGCTCGCGGGACTCTGGCTCACTGACGAATTGGACACGCCGACCACGAGGATGTTGCATCAGATCGCCAAGCTGTCGTTCATCGGAGTGGGCGCGAGTGCGTATCAGCGAGTCGAAGCTGATGGCGTCCCGCAGAACGGCGCGAACCACGTCAGCTTCTCCCTCAAAGCCAACGCCGAGATGGTCGGCATCTCGCAGGCAAACGGAACGATGATCGACGGCGTGAGTTGGTCCACAGCCCAGGCGATCGGGGTGTCGCAAGGACGTTTTCCCGATGGCGCATCCATCATCGTGAGCTTCAGTGTGAGCCAGAGTCCGGGTGATGGGAATTGGCTTCCACTTCCCAACATCGTCATCAACGAAGTGCTCACGCACACCGACCCACCGCTGGAAGACGCGATTGAGATTCAGAATACGAACACTTCCAGCGCCAACATCTTCGGCTGGTATGTCAGCGATTCGAAGAAGAACCTGAAGAAGTATCAGATCACGAATAGCACGCTGCTGCCCGGCGCCTTTGTGGTGTTCTACGAAACACAGTTCAATAACACGGCACTGGCCCCAAACAACTTCGCACTCAGTTCGGCGCACGGCGATACCGTCTGGCTTTCAGCAGCGGTCGGAGGCGTGCTCACGGGTTATCGCGCTGAGGTGAGTTTCGATGCGGCGGAGAACGGCACCTCCTTCGGACGCTATCGCAAGAGCGCGGGCGAGTTTGATTTCACAGCGACGAGCCAGCGCACTTTCGGCGCGGACAATCCGACAGACCTCGCGCAGTTCCGCACGGGCACGGGCAGGACGAACGCTTATCCGAAAGTCGGCCCCGTCGTGATCACGGAAGTGATGTATCACCCTCTGAACATCGGCACGAACGACAACACGCGCGACGAGTTCATCGAGATCAGGAACATCACGGGAACGAACGTGGCGCTGTATGACGTGGCGTTTCCGACGAATCATTGGCGCATTCGCGGCGGAGTGGGTTTTGATTTTCCGGCGGTGGCGCTGGCGGCGGGCGCGACGCTCGTAGTGGTGGGATTTGATCCGATTGCGGACGCGGTTTCGGCGTCGGAGTTCAAGGCGGCCTACGGACTGGTTTCCACCGCGACGTTGTTCGGCCCATGGAGCGGCAAGCTCGGCAACGGCAGCGACAGCATTGAACTGCAACGCCCCGACGCGCCGCAATCAGTGGGCCTTTCCGACGCCGGCTTCGTCCCGCACATCCTCGTGGACAAAGTGAAATATTCGGATACCGCGCCCTGGCCGACGAACGCCGACGGCTTCGGCATGTCGCTGCAACGTGTCAGCAACACTGGTTACGGAAATGACGTGACCAATTGGATCGCTGCTGTGCCGACGCCCGCGCCGCCGGCGAATCCGAACGCCGACACGGATGGCGACGGAATGCCTGATGCCTGGGAACAAGCGCATGGGTTGAATGCCTTCGACGCTTCGGATGCATTTGCCGATCCCGACGGCGACGGTGCGAACAATCTCCAGGAATATCTCGCGGGCACCGATCCGCAGAATCCCAACAGCAACTTGAAGGTTTCAATTTCACTCACGCCTTCATCGGCCGCACGACTGAGCTTCGCCGCCGTCTCGAATCTCAGTTACACGATCCTGCACCGGACTTCGGTGAGCACGGGATCGTGGTTGAACTTGCAGAGCGTTCCTTCGGCACCGAGCAATCGCACGATCACAATTACCAACAGCGCGACACCGCCGCACTTTTATCGCGTCACGACACCTTAGCCACGTTGGAAGTACGGGACCGGCCGCGCGTTCAAGTCGTTTCCCGTTTTTGAAAACGCACACGCGTCGTCGTTGCCCGCAATCACTTTGGAAGCATTGAGAACTCGACATTCACCGCGCGGCTCCAACAATTCCGCGCATGGCAAGAACACCTTCAACGATGCTTCCGCTCGGCACGCCCGCGCCGAGCTTTGCGTTGTCAGATGTTGTTAGTGGAAAGGCGGTTTGGCTCAGCGACTTCAAGACTTCACCTGCATTGCTCGTGATGTTCATCTGCAATCACTGTCCGTACGTGAAGCATGTCCAAGCCGGCATGGTGCAGATGGCCAGTGACTTTCAGGCACGCGGTGTCGCAGTCGCTGCGATCAGCTCCAACGATGCGCAAAACTTTCCCGACGACGGCCCCCAGAAGATGAAGGAAGAGGCGGTGCGGGCAGGGTATTCGTTTCCGTATTTGTTTGATGAGACGCAAGTGATCGCCCGCACTTATCGCGCCGCCTGCACGCCGGATTTTTTTCTGTTCGATGGAGAGCACAAGCTTGTTTATCGCGGCCAAATGGACGATGCGCGTCGCGGTAACTCGCTGCCGGTGACCGGGAAAAGTTTGCGCGACGCCGTTGATGCAGTCCTTGGCGGCAAGGCGGTCTCGCCGAATCAAATCCCGAGCCTCGGTTGCAACATCAAGTGGAAGCCGGGGAACGAGCCGGAATATTTTCATCTCGTGCCGTGAAACTTTTGGCGATCGAGATCGGCGGCACGAAGCTCCAGCTTTTCGTTGGCGATGAGAAGACGGCGATTCTTCAGCGCTGGCGTTTCGAGGTGGATCGCGCGAGAGGCGGTGAGGGTATCCGTGAGCAAATCGGCGCAGCATTGCCCGACATCTTGCGCCAGCACGATTTGAGCGGGGTGGGCGTGGGTTACGGCGGGCCGGTCGATTGGCAATCTGGCAAGATCTGTTGCTCGCACCAGATCGAAGGATGGTCGGATTTTCCGCTCGGTGATTGGCTGCGCGAGCGCACCGGTAAGCGCGTCGCTATCGACAACGACGCGAATGTGGCGGCTCTCGGCGAAGCGATACGTGGCGCTGGGCAGGGGAGTAATCCAGTTTTCTACGTGACACTTGGCAGCGGTGTTGGCGGCGGTCTTGTGGTGGGCGGGAAGATATTCCACGGCGCGAAGCCTGGTGAAGCCGAGATCGGCCATGTGCGCCTCGATCGCAGCGGAACAATGGTCGAAGATCGGTGTAGCGGATGGGCGGTGGACAAAAAGATTCGCGCGTTAAAAGCGTCAGCGCCCGACTCACTGCTTGCGCGTCTGGGTGGCAGCCAGACTTCCGGCGAAGCCAAACATCTCGGTGCCGCGCTGGCGCAAGACGATCCGCACGCTCGTCGCATTCTCGACGAAATCGCCGAGGATCTCGCGTTTGGTTTGTCGCACCTCACACATCTAATGCACCCGGAGACAATCGTGATCGGGGGTGGGCTGTCGCTTATCGGCGAACCGCTTCGCACCGCCGTCGAGCGCGACATGGATCGGTTTGTCATGCATGCCTTCACGCCTCGGCCGCGGATTGTTCTCGCTTCATTGCGCGAAGACGCGGTGCCGGTGGGCGCCTTGCTTTTGGCGCAGAACGCAACTTGAAGTTGCTCCGCTAATTTTTTACTCCATATTCCTCCCCCCATGAACAATTGGATTGCTGATTACGTCCGCGCGCAGAAAACGGCGCTCGACTCCATCCCCGTCGATGCCGTCGCGCGTTTGGTCGAGCGCTTGAACACGGCGGTGCGCGAGGATCGGCAGATTTTTTGTTTCGGCAACGGTGGAAGCGCAGCGAACTCTTCCCACTTCGCAACCGACTTGGGCAAAGGTTCTTCCGACAAAATCAATCGCCGCTTTCGCGTCCTCTCGCTCAACGACAACGTGAGCTGGATGACCGCCATCGGGAACGATTACTCGTACGAAGACGTCTTTGTGCGCCAGCTTCAAAACTACGGCAAGGCCGGCGATGTCGCGCTCTCACTCAGCGTGAGCGGCAACTCGCCCAACTGCGTGAAGGCGATCGAGTGGTCGAAGCAGAACGGGCTGCACACCATCGCGCTCGTTGGCGCCAAACGCGGGCGCATGGCCGAGGTTGCCCATGACGTCATCGTGATCAACGACACTCACTACGGTCGAGTCGAGGACGCGCAGATGGGCATCTGCCACATGCTCTGTTATGCGTTCATGGAGTTGCCGGAGATGGCGAAGTAATCAGTGATCAGTGAATCAGTAATCAAGTCTTCCGGCGTCAGCGTTTATTACTGATCACTGTCTCGCCATGGAACTTTTCACGTCTGGTCGTGGTGAAGGGAAATCGATTTGTTCGCCTGCTGTTCCTGTCCGTGGTGGGGGCGATGATCGCGCGTTACGGGTGGGAGTTATTCGTGCGCTGAAGCGGAAATCCACGCTTGCCAAGGGAGCTTTCTTCGCTACCTTCCCCGTTCCCGCGCGCCAAAAAATGGCCCGGAGCGTGATTTAGAATATGCCTACAGCAAACGATCTTCGCCGTGGAATGGCGATCAGCTACAACGGTGACATCGCCGTGTGTCTCGACAGCCAGCACCGCACGCCGGGCAACCTGCGCGCCTTCGTGCAAGCCACGCTTCGCAGCATCAAGACCGGCAAGTCGTCCGATGTTCGCTTCAGTTCGACCGAGAAAATCGACGTCGTGCCGATGCAGACCCGCAAGATGGAATTCAGCTACAAGGACGGTGATGATTTCGTCTTCTCCGATCCCGAGAATTACGAATCCGTCACGCTCTCAGCCGAACTGGTTGGAGATGCGAAGAATTACCTCGTGGAAAATGGCGTTGTCACGGTGACGTTCGTTGAAGACAAGGCTGTGACGGTGGAAATTCCGCCAAGCGTCGTTCTGAAAGTGACGGATGCGCCGGAAGGTGTGCGCGGTGACTCCGCCAACAACGTGCAGAAGGCGATCATCATGGAGACAGGCATCACCGTGCAGGCGCCGCTGTTCATCAAGACCGGCGAGAAGCTCAAGATCGATACTCGCACCGGCAAATACATGGAACGCGCCTGAGCGAACCTGAGATTTCACTCGAAGCCCGCCAGCGATGGCGGGCTTTGTTGTTTAGTATTCAGAGATCAGTTTCGACGCCAGACACCTGAACACTGATTCACTGATTACTTCGCCGGTCGAGTTGCAGACGTTCAATTCTTCATCGAAAGTCCGCCCCGGCGACGAGCACGCGGCAGGCGGCCACTGAGCATCCGAAATTTTTCTAGCTTACGGCGCGCTTCGTCCGCACGATTCGCGCCTTTCGAAATTATGGACGTTAAGCTTCCAAACCTGGGCGAAGGCGCTGACAGCGGGACCGTTGTCGGCATCATGGTGAAGCCAGGTGCGCAGATCAAAAAAGGACAGAACATCATCGAGCTCGAAACCGGCAAAGCGGTGTCGCCGATTCCATCCCCTGCGGCGGGCACCGTGACCGCCATTCGCGTTAAAGAAGGTGATAAGATTTCTGTCGGCGCTCTGATTCTCACGATGGACGCTGAAGCCGGCGCCAGCGCTCCCGCCACGGTTGCTGCTGCGCCCGTCAAGAAAGCCGCTCCCAAAGCAGCGCCGAAGAAGGACGCGGCGGCGCCTGAGCCGGAGCCTGAAGCGGGGGAGGAAACCGAAGAAGTCGTGGGCGAAATCGTGAACGAAAATCCTGTCGCGCCTCCGAGCGTGCGCCGTGTGGCGCGCGAGTTGGGGCTTGATCTGCGCCGCATTCCGGGCAGCGGAAGCGGCGGCCGCATCGTGTGGGAAGATGTGCGTGGCTACATCGCGCGATTGGAACGTATCGCCGCGCAAAGGAGTGCGCCCAAGGGTGGGGCGGCGGCACCTGCCGCGCCTGAGCGGATCGACTTCGGCCAGTTCGGCTCTATCTACAAGCGTCCGGTGAGCGAACTGCGCAAAGTCATCGCTCGTCGCATGTTGGAAAGCCGCACGAGCATTCCTGAAGTCACGCAGTTCGACGAAGCCGACGTGACCGCTCTCAACGACTTGCGCAAAAAGTGGGTGGCGGCTTACGAAGCGAAAGGTGTCCGGCTCACGCTCACCTCGTTCGTTTTGAAAGCAGTCGCGAATGTGTTGAAGAAGCATCCCGCGTTCAATGCGAGTCTCGACGAAGTGGCGAGTGAGATTGTTTTCAAGGAATACTTTCATCTCGGTCTCGCAGTGGACACGGAAGCCGGACTGCTCGTTCCCGTTATTCGCGACGTGGACAAGAAAGACTTGGTGCAAATCTCGAAAGACATCCAGGACTTCGCGGTCAAAGCGCGCGACCGCAAGCTGGGCATGGACGAGATGCGCGGCGGCACGTTCACGATTTCAAATCAGGGTGGAATCGGCGGCGGCCATTTCACGCCGATCATCAATCGCCCCGAAGTCGCGATCCTCGGCCTCGGACGCAGCGTGTTAAAACCTGTCGTGCGTGACGGAAAGATTGAGGCTCGCCTGATGATGCCGATCGCGGTGGCTTACGATCATCGCGTGATCGATGGCGGGGCGGCGGCGCGTTTCACGGTGGACCTCGTGGCTGCGTTCGAGCAGTTCAACGAGAGCGACGTTAAAATTTAATTTTCGAATTTCCAAATGGAACCCATCAAAACTGAAATCATCGTGATCGGCGCTGGTCCCGGAGGCTACGCCGCGGCTTTCTACGCAGCCGATCGCGGCAAGAAAGTCGTTGTCATCGAGCAGGACAAATCGCTGGGCGGCGTCTGCTTGAACCGCGGCTGCATCCCATCGAAGGCACTCCTCTACGCCACGCATCAGATCAGCTCGATGAAGGAATCGGCGCATCGTGGCATCGTGTTCAGCGAGCCGACGATCGATCTCGACAAGCTGCGCGCGTGGAAGAACTCCGTGATTCAGAAGCTCGCGGGGGGCATCGCCGCGCTGGCGCAACGCCGGAGCGTGCAGGTGATTCATGGCCGCGCTCACTTTCAGGATTCAAAGACGCTCCGTGTCGAAACCGCAGACGGACAGAAATTCTACAACTACGACCAGGCGATCATCGCGGTGGGTTCGAAACCGGCGCTGCCGAAGATTTTTGATCTCGGCAATCCGCGCATCATGACTTCGACAGAGGCGTTGAACGTCGAAGACATTCCCGAGAACCTTCTCGTCATTGGTGGCGGTTACATCGGCATGGAGTTGGGAACCGTTTACGCCACCATCGGCAGCAAGGTCACAGTGGTGGAGGCGCTCGATACCATTCTCGCGGGCGGCGATCCCGATCTCGTGCGTCCGGTGATTCGTTACGCCGAGAAGAATTTCCGTGAAGTGCGCCTGAAGACGAAGGTCGTGAAGATGGCGACCGCCGGGAAGCAGATCAAAGTCGTCACCGAGAAAGACGGGGAGCAGAAGGAAGAACTCTTCGACCGCGTGCTCGTGTCGATCGGCCGCGGCCCGAACGCGGCGGACCTCGGACTTGAAAACACGAAGGTGGAACGCGACGAACGCGGCTTCATCAAGGTGAATGAGAAACAGGAGACAACCGATGGTGGCATCTATGCGATCGGCGACATCGCCGGTGGCATCATGCTCGCGCACAAGGCGTCGAAGGAAGCGCGCATCGCGGTGGACAATATTATTGGTGACGCCGCGGCCTTTCATGACGTGATCATTCCCGCGGTGGTGTTCACCGATCCGGAAGTTGCCTGGGCTGGTCTCACAGAGAACGACGCCAAAGCAAAGGGGATCGAAGTTGAGATTTCGAAATTCCCGTGGGCAGCGTCGGGTCGTGCGCTCAGTTTCGATCGTACGGATGGACTCACGAAGCTCATTGTCGATCCGCACACGGAGCGTTTGCTGGGTATCGGCATCGTCGGCCCCGGCGCGGGCGAGTTGATCGCGGAAGGCGTTCTCGCCATTGAGATGGGCGCGACGGTGGAAGACCTCGCACTCACCGTGCATCCACATCCCACACTGTCCGAGACGCTGATGGAATCGGCGGAAGCGTTCTTCGGCACGGCGACGCACAGCTATTCGCGCAAGCGACCGGAAGATTAGTGTTTGCCGCAGAGACTCAGAGGCGCAGAGCGGGAACGCTTTGCGCCTTTTTCATCTCGGTGTCTCTGCGTCTCTGTGGCTGAAATTTGTTCCACTTGCGACGACTGCCTCCGGCCGATACATCTCGCGATTGCTCGCTTGAAATTCCGCTTTCAGTTTCACGCGGAAGTTTGCGAGATCGATCAATTCCCAGCGGGAGAAGCGCCACCTGCCGTCCGCCTTTCCGTCGTGCTCCACGCCGACGACGAAGTGATGGGCATCATCGAGGATCTTGTTCGTGTTGCGCTTCGGCTCGAAATAGAACGTGCGGAACGAACTCGCCCGGCTTCCATGCTCGAACAACTTCGGGTCGAGGTAAGCGATGCGTCCGGTCGCCTTCTCAGT
>JBBRBM010000038.1:0-35369 GCA_038205745.1 Verrucomicrobiota bacterium
GGCACCGCAGCAAGCGTGGCGGCAAGTGCGACGAAGCCGGCACCCGTCACGCCACTGGCGCCCTTCGATGTGATCATCGCCACGAACAACAAAGCGATCTGGTGTTTCAAATCGAGCGGCGTGTTCGTGGCCTGCGCGAGAAACACCGCCGCCATGGCCATGTAAATATTCGTGCCGTCGAGATTGAAGCTGTAGCCCGTCGGGATCACGAGACCGACTGTGGATTCGCCGCAGCCGAGCCGGCGCATCTTGTGGATCATTCCCGGCAGCGCGGTTTCCGATGAACTCGTTCCCAGCACGAGAAACAGTTCGTCCTTGATGAAGTTAAGAAACCGGAAAATCGAAAACCCGCTCGATGCCGCAATCGCGCCAAGCACGATCACCACGAACAGCGCAGCCGTGAGATAAAAGCTTCCCATCAGCGCCGCGAGCTTTCCCAGCGCACCGAGCCCGTAGCTTCCGATCGTGAATGCCATCGCGCCGAAAGCACCGATCGGCGCGAGCTTCACCACGATCCGCATGACACCGAAGAAGACCTGAGACGCCGTGTCGACGACATGCAGCACGGGCGCGCCGCGTTCGCCGAGGAAGTTGATCGCAAACGCCGTCAGCACTGCAACGAGCAGCACTTGAAGCAAGTCACCGGAAACGAACGCGCCGAAGAATGTGTTCGGGATGATGTTCAGCAGGAAGTCCGTCGTGCTGAGATGTTGCGCCACCTGCGCGTAGTTCTGCGTCAGCTTCGGGTCGAGCGACTTCACGTCCACATTGAAACCGGCGCCCGGCTGCAACACGTTCACCACGATGAGGCCGATGACGAGCGCAAGCGTGGAAACGATCTCGAAATAGAAAATCGTCTTCAACCCCACGCGCCCGAGCTTCTTGAGATCGCTCATGGACGCGACGCCGTGAACGACCGTGCAGAAAATGATCGGCGCGATGAGCATCTTCACCAGCTTGATGAAGCCATCGCCGAGCGGCTTGAGTGATTTGCCAAGCTCCGGCCACGCGTATCCGACGAAAATTCCGAGCGCCACCGCGATCAGCACCTGGACGTAGAGGACGCGATACCACGGGCGGCGTGGTGTGACGACCTGGGATGTCGAAGTTGATTCCAAGATCAGAAATGTTTTGGCAGGAGACGCAGGAAATCGCCCGGAGCAATCGCCGGAATCGGAGCGCCCGCGAAGTCACTCCCGTTTCGGGACACGATGTAATCGCATCCGTGCTTTTCCGCGATACTGGCCACCAAGGCATCCTCGAAGTCCGTCAACGACAGAGATCGAGCTCGGGTGAGCATGGCTTTATCAACGGGCGGCAGATCGAAGTGCTGCAATAACCAATCGACAGTTTGATTTGCCGCCGCCGCACCCGACGACCGCTCAATCAAATAGAAAATGGTCGGGACGGCGTGAATCGGAAGCAGCGCATTAAATTCACCGCTCCGGGCAGCGCTTAACACCGCAGCGGAATCCGCGTAATGCGGTTGCCGGGCCTGAATGACGTCGAGCAACACATTCAGGTCGAGCAGGGCCGTCATTGGTGACGTTCGGCGAGGTGATCGAGATAAATCGCTTTGGCATCAACGTCCGCAGCGGCAAGTCCAGAGATGCGTTGAATGTCTGGATGAATGTTCTCAAACGACACCGCCATGGATTTCTCTCGCGTCACGAGTGTCAGTCGAAATTTCTCGCACAGGGCCTCTTCAACCACCTGCGACAAGCTGCGTTTCGAGCGCACCGCATAGCTCTTGGCTTCCGCAAGAAGGCGGTCGTCCAACTGGATCGTGGTTTCCATGCGGCCAGACTAGGTGCCGCGAATGGCAAAGTCGAGCTTGCGGCCAATGACGGCTGTCAGCTCTCCATCGCACGACGGATGGAGTTCCACCAGAGATCGTGAAGCTCCGCGCAGGAGCAGGTGAATTCGCCCGTCGGAGTTTTGATCTTCAATTCGCTGCCGCCGACACGTCCGATCTGGATCGCGGGAATTTCGAGAATCTTCGCCTGGCCGATGATTTTCACTGCGATCTGGGCGGAGCAGGAAATTACGATCCGCGATTGAGTCTCGCCGAACAGCATCGCGTCGAGGCGCACGTCTTTGACTGAACTCAGGTCAATGCTCGCGCCGATGAGCCGCGGTGTTTCGCGCGCGACTTGCTGGCTGATGCAACTCTCCGCAAGCGCGACGGCGAGTCCGCCTTCGCTGCAATCATGCGCACTCTTCACCGCGCCTTGCGCGATCCAGCCACGCAGCGCGTCGTGCAGCGCTTTCTCGCGCTCCATGTCCATGCGCGGTGGCGTGCCGGTTTTCTTGCCGATGATCTGCTTCAGATAAGCCGAGCCGCCCAGACCTTGAAGCTTGTCGCCGCGATCCACGATGTCGCCGAGAAGGAGGATCACGTCGCCTTCGTCCTTGAACCACTGCGTCGTGATGTGCTCGATCTTTTCGATGATGCCGACGACGGCCACGGTCGGCGTGGGATCAATCGGGCCGTTCGGGCTTTGGTTGTAAAGCGAGCAATTGCCCCCGGTGACGGGCGCGTTGAAATGGCGGCACGCATCCGCGAGACCGCGCACGGATTCCTTGAGCTGATAGAAAAGCTCGGGATTGTGCGGATTGGCGAAGTTCAGATTGTCCGTCGCACCCAGCGGCACTGCGCCAGAGCACGCGAGGTTTCGGCACGCTTCGGCGACGGCGATCTTTCCGCCTTCGTACGGATCGAGGTAAACGTAGCCGCCGTTGCAGTCCACGCTGATGGCGATGAACTTTTCCGGCATGGGTTCTCGCGAAGGCCGCGAAGGGGACGAAGAATCATTCTTCGCTTCGCTGCCTTTGTGTTCTTCGCGAGACACTGGCAGCGAATCTTCCTTGATGCGAAGAACCGCGGCGTCCGAGCCAGGCGCCACGATCGTGTTGTCGCGCACCATGTGATCGTATTGGCGATAGACCCAGTTCTTGTTAGCGATGGTGGGCCAGGCGAGCAGCGTCTTCAGATTTGCGCCGGCGTCAGTCGTGTCAGGAGTTCCTTCCAGCGTGAACGCGCGCACGTCCGCCAAATACTCAGGCTCGGTCGCCTCGCGCTGATAGATGGGTGACTCGTCCGCAATCTTCTTCGCGGGAATGTCCGCCACGATGTTGCCGTGATGGCGGACGACCATGCGGCCCGTGTCCGTCACGACGCCGACTTCCGACCACGGCAAATCCCACTTGTCGAAGATGCGCTGCACTTCGGCTTCGTGGCCCTTGTTAACGATGATCAGCATTCGCTCCTGCGATTCGCTGAGCATGATCTCGTAAGAGCTCATGTTCGGAACGCGCTGAGGAACTTTATCCAGTTCGATCTCGATGCCGGTGCCGGCGCGCGCTGCGGTTTCGCAAGTGGAACAAGTAAGTCCCGCCGCGCCCATGTCCTGAATGCCGGCGACGACTCCGGTCGCGAGCAGTTCGAGACACGCTTCGCACACAAGTTTCTCCATGAACGGATCGCCGACCTGAACTGCGCCGCGTTGTTGTTGCGCGGATTCATCGGTCAAATCCTGCGAGGCGAATGCGGCGCCAGCGAGACCGTCGCGTCCGGTGGCCGGGCCAACGTAGAAGACTGGGTTGCCAATTCCTTTTGCCGCGCCGCGCGCGATTTGTTCGTGACGCAATACACCAAGACAGAAGGCGTTCACGAGCGGATTGCCTTCGTAGCTTTTGTCGAAATACACCTCGCCCGCGATCGTTGGGATGCCGAAGCAGTTTCCGTAATGCGCGATGCCGCTGACGACGCCGGAGAACAGGCGGCGGTTGTTGAGGGTTTCGGGTTTTGGGTTCCGGGTTCCGGGTTCTTCAGTAATCGGTCCGAACCGTAGAGAGTTCACTGCGCACACCGGTCGCGCACCCATGGTGAAGATGTCGCGCACGATGCCGCCCACACCGGTCGCCGCACCTTGGAACGGCTCCACGGCACTCGGATGATTGTGCGACTCGATCTTGAACGCGATGGCGATGCCGTCGCCGATGTCGATGATGCCCGCGTTTTCTTCGCCCGCGCCGACGAGAATCTTCGGCGACTTGGTGGGAAAAGTCTTCAGCAGCGGCCGCGTGTTCTTGTACGAGCAATGCTCGCTCCACATGACGGAGAAAATGCCGAGTTCGGTGTAGCTCGGCTCGCGGCCGAGGATCTCCTTGATCTTGCCGTATTCGTCAGGCGTCAGGTTGTGCTTCTGCACCAGTTCCGGAGTAATTGCGGGCTCGCTCATCGATTCAATTCAACGTTGCAAACGAAACGCGCGCAGCATGGTTTGCACAATGGCGTGACACAAGTAAAACGACGGAAGATGCGCTTCGCCGCATCGAATCGCTTTGAGGAACGGGACGTCTGTGGCACGCTCCGCGGTCAATGCGCCGAAACTCCAGGCCGAATAATCGTGCCGCGCTGCTCGTCATCGCGGCGGCTGTGTTGTTTGGGGCGGGCGGTACGTGGCTGCTGCGCCGCCCTTCACGGGAGTCACCGCCGCCAACGTCAACGCCGGCTTTGAAACCCGACCGCGAAGTGTTTGCCGACTACGCCGGTTCACAAAGCTGTCGCGATTGTCACACGAATGCATTTGTAGCGTGGCAGCGCTCGCATCATGGATTGGCGGAGCGCTCCTTCCAACCGGGCGATGAGGAAGCATTTCAGCCGTCGCAAACGATCAAGCACGGCACGCAAACTTCAGAGGCCACCAAGAGCGGCGCAAAGTTCCAACTGATCACCGCCTCGCTCGACAGCCCGAAGAAAGCGTTCGCCCTGGATCGTGTCATCGGTGTCGATCCGTTGATTCAATATCTCGTGCCGGAACGCGACGGTCGCTTCCAAGTGACGGAACTCGCTTACGATCCGCGCAAGCACGAGTGGTTTGACATGTTCGGCAATGAAGACCGAAAGCCTGGCGAGTGGGGACACTGGACCGGCCGCGGCATGACGTGGAACCAGATGTGTGCGACCTGCCACAACACCCGGTTGCGAAAGAACTACAACGCGAATACCGATGCCTACTCGACCACCATGGTCGAGCGCGGCGTGGGCTGTGAATCGTGTCATGGCCCGATGGCGAACCACGTGCAATGGCAACGGGCGCGTCCACAGCCGGCGAAGGGGGATCCGACGATCCGCAAATTGGATCGCGCGCAAACGCTGTCTTCATGCGGCGCGTGTCACGCCCGTCGCGGCGAAATCGATGGCGAATTCGTGCCCGGCGATTCGTTCCACGATCACTTTTTCCTCACGATTCCGGATGCGACTGATCTTTATTTTCCAGATGGCCAGGTGCGTGACGAAAATTACGAATACACTTCGTTTCTCAGCAGCAGAATGTTCGCCGCTGGAGTTTGGTGCATGGATTGTCACGAACCGCACAGCGCGAAAGTGAAGGCGCAGGACAACTCGCTATGCATGCGCTGCCATGGCACGCCGCTGCCGCCGGCGCCGAAGATCATTGAGGCGTCCCACACGTTTCATCCGCCGGACAAAGGCGGCAGCAAATGCGTGGACTGCCACATGCCGCAGACGACTTACATGATGCGCCACGCGAGGCGTGATCATGGCTTCACCATTCCCGACCCGTTGCTGACCAAGGAGTTCGGGATTCCAAATGCGTGCGATCGATGTCACACCGACAAGGACACCGCCTGGTCGTTGAGTTTCGTGGAGAAGTGGTATGGCAAACGGATGGAACGGCCAACGCGAACGCGAGCGCAGTTGATCGCGCGCGCGCGGCGCGGCGAGACGAACGGCATTCCAGAACTCACCCGCCTTTCGCGGGAAGAGAAATCCGGTGTCTGGCGCGCGTCCGTGACACGAATTCTCGGCGAGTTCATTCCTGCGCCGAACGTTCGCCTGGCGCTGCTCGCACGAGCGTCAGATCACAACCCCATGGTTCGCGCAAACGCAGCACAGGCCCTCGCTCCCTTAGTGCAGGCGCAGGACACCGAGGTCATGGCCGCCGAACAAAAACTTTTGGAAGATGAGGCGCGGGCCGTTCGCATTCAGGCGGCCTGGGCGTTGCACGCCACGGTGGACACCAATTCTGCGGCGGGGCGTGAGATGCTTGCCTCCTTGTTTTTCAACTGCGACCAACCCGCCGGCGCCGCTCAACTCGGCACGTTTTTCCTGAATCGTGGCGATGCCCAAACCGCGCTCAAGTGGTTCCAGAAAGCGGTGGCATGGGACGGGCATTCGGCTCCGTTGCGCGATTCGCTGGCGGTTTGTTACAGCTCGCTCGGTCGCTCGGCTGACGCGGTTCGGGAACTGGAGATCGCCTGCACTAATGCTCCGCACGACGCGCAGCTTCGCTATCGCCTCGGGCTCGCTTTGAGCGAAGCTGGCCGGCTGAACGATGCGATTTCGGCGCTCGAACAAACGGTGAAGGTTGATCCCCAGCTTGCCGCAGGCTGGTACAATCTCGGGCTGGGATACGCGCAAACCGAGCGGAGTGAAGAGGCGCTCTCGGCTCTCGGGCGGGCAGAGTCGATTGACACCAACAGCCCGCGTATTCCCTATGCGCGCGCAACGATTCTTGCCCGGCTTGGCCGGGTGGAAGAAGCGCGCCGCGCGGCACGCCGCGCATTGGAACTGCGCCGCAATTTCGCTGAAGCGGAAGAACTGCTGCGCGCGTTGTCCCGACCGCAATGAGCAACTCGTGGATTGCGCCGGCGAAATTGGATCGGTAGGTTTCGCCGCATTAACCAACAAGTATTTCGATGAGAAGACTCAATATGCGACTTTGGAAATTCGGAACAGTTTGCTTGATGATTGCGGTGACATGCGCGGCGACGCTGAGCTCACGTGGTGCGGACGATCCACGAAGGAAGGATTCCCTCGCTCTGCTCAGCCAAATGCGTGTGAAGCGGCTGACCAAGGAACTCAGCCTCACTGAAGAACAGCAGAAGAAAATGCTGGCGCTTTACGACGACGAGGCAAAGCAACTCGCGGTTATCCAGGCGGACCCATCGCTCAACATCAATCAGAGCTACGAAAAGCAAATGGCCATCAAGAAAGTGACGGATGCCAAAGTGCCGCCGCTTCTGACTGCGGAGCAAAAAACCAAATACGAAGCCTACGTGGCGAAGATCACGCCGAAGAAGAAGCCTGCGGCTGTCCCTGCGCCACAAAAGCAGTGATCTGAGGCGCACTCCAGTTCACGGACCCGGCCATCGCGGCAGCCGGTGAATCAAGGAGAAGCCGCCACACTTTTCGGTCGTCTGCTTGCCATGACTTCGCGCGCTGGCTTACGGTGCGCGCCGTCGTGCGATTGCTCGATCGCTATTTGTTCCGCGAACTGCTGTTGCCCCTGGCGTATTGCGTCATCGGGTTTCTGCTGTGTTTCACCATTTTCGACTTGTTCAGCCAGCTCGACGAGTTTCAACGCAACAAGCTGGTCGGGTCCGACATTCTCGACTACTACGCGAACCGAATCCCCGAACTGATCGTGGGCAGCTACGTGATGCCGATGGCGCTATTGCTCGCGCTGCTCTACGCGCTCACCAATCACTCGCGCCACAACGAGCTGACAGCAATGCGCGCCGCAGGCGTGTCGCTGTGGCGCATCAGCATGCCTTACTTCGTCGTGGGAATTGTGTTCAGCGTCGTGGTGCTGGTGTTGAACGAGTCCGTGGTCCCCGACGCTGCGGACGCGGCTGACCGCGTTCTGCTCAGGCACGCGACAGCGCCGGCAAAAGGCGGTGACAAAATTGCCAGGCGCAACGTGAATTTCATCAATCAGAACGACCGGCGCACGTGGCTCATCGGCGAATACAATCTGCAAACGCGTCGCATGCTCAAGCCGCACATCGACTGGTATCTTCCCAGCGGCGCGCGCTGGGTGATCTTCGCCGAGCAGGGGCGATGGATTCGTCGGCACTGGGTGCTCACCAACGTGCAGCAGTTCGTTTACGCGCCCGTGAACGACGGGTTGCCGACCGAAAAATTTATGACGAACCGGTTTGATCTGCCGCCCATGATCGAGACGCCCCGGCTCATCGAGAGTGAAATCAAGATCAGTGGACTCGAGTCGTTGAAGTCGTTGCGGCGCACACAAATTTCGTCCGGCGCGATCCTCGATTACATGAAGCTGCATCCCAATCTGGAATTGGAACCGAAGAAACGCGACGCGTTGCTCACCCTGTTGCACAGCCGCATCGCCGCACCCTGGACATGCTTCGTGGTGGTCTTGATCGCGGTGCCGTTCGGGGCGTTGCCTGGCCGGCGGAACGCGTTCGTGGGTGTCGCATCGAGCATCTTTATCTGCTTTGTATTTTTCGTGGCAAAAGATCTCACGCTCGCGCTCGGCAGTGGCGGCTGGGTTCCGCCCTGGCTGGCGGCCTGGGCGCCGAACGCGTTCTTCGCCATCACTGGACTCGCCCTGATGTGGCGCGTGCGTTAAGCCGCCGACTTTGATTTACTCCGCGACGTGAGCGACGAACTCGCCGATCTCCAGCAGCGCTACGCGCGGCTCAAGCTGATGTATGACGTCAGCCACGTGATCCATGCGTCGCTCGATCCGCAGGAGGCGCTGCAACTCATCGTTGGCGAAGCGGTGCGATTGACGAAGGCGAGCAGCGGCTCCGTCGTGCTGATCAATCCCACCTCGCATCTGCTCGAAATCGAAGCCGCGCATGGGTTGCCCGCCGATGCCTGGAAACTGCGCCTGCGGGTCGGCGAAGGCATCACGGGGTGGGTGGCGCGTCATGGGAAAACGGCACGCGTGTCCAACGTGCGAAGCGATCCCCGCTACGTCCCGCTGCGTGACGAAGTGCGCTCCGAGCTCGCCGTGCCCCTCGAAGTGCGTGGTGAAGTACGCGGCGTCATCAATGTCGACTCCGAACGTGCAGACGCTTTCAGCGATGCAGACCAGGAATTGCTGGAAGCGCTTTCGCACGAAGCGGCTCGCGTTATTCACAACACATGGCTCTACGAGCAACTGCGTTTCCGCGCGCGCATGTTTGAGACGCTTGTGAACGTGGGCCGCACGATCAATTCGACCCTCAGCCTTGATGATGCGCTGCAAACAATCACCCGCGAAGCCGGGCTCCTGATGGAGGCGAAGACCTGCTCGCTGCTGTTGCTGGATGACACGCGCGAATGGCTCGACGTGCGCGCGAGCCATGGTGCGGGCATGATTTATCTGGATAAGCCGCGCCTCAGCGTTGGAGAAAGCGCGATCGGCGTCGTGATTCGGCGCACCAAACCGATGCAGATCGAGAACGTGCAGACCTCAACGCTTTACCAGAACGTGAGCGTGGCGCGCGCCGAGGGGCTCGTGTCGTTGCTGAGTGTTCCGCTGTCGTTCGCGGGCGAGACGATCGGGGCGCTCAATGTTTACAAGGGCGAAACCTACGCGTTTTCGAACGAGGAGATTCGCATCCTCTCGGCGCTGGCCGAGCTCTCCGCCATCGCGATCGCCAAGGCGCGGCTCTACGAACGCATCGTGGATGTGGAAGAGCAGTTGCGGCAAAACGAGAAATTATCCGCGCTCGGATTGCTGGCAGCGGAAGTGGCGCACGAGATTCGGAATCCGCTCACGGTGATGAAGATGCTTTTCCATTCGTTGAACCTGCGCTTTCCGGCCGACGACCCGCGCTCGAAAGACGCCGAGATCATGGGCGCGAAGATGGATCACCTGAACAAGATCGTGGAACAGGTGCTCGACTTCGCGCGCAGCACCGAGCCTCAGCTCACGCCGACCGATGTGAACACGTTGATCGACGATCTCGCGCTGCTCGTGCGGCACAAGCTGAAGAATCAAAGCGTGGAATTTCGCCGCAAGCTCGCGGTCGGATTACCACCGGTGCTCGCGGACGCCGCGCAACTCGAACAGGCGTTCCTGAACCTCGCCTTGAACGCCGCCGAAGCGATGCCCGCAGGAGGCGTGCTGGAAATCACGACACGGGCCATCGCGCCGGCGCGCCACACTGACAAGCCTTCGCATGTCGCGATCGAGTTCAAGGACAACGGTGGAGGCATGACCACGGAAACGCGGGAACGCGCACTCGGTTCCTTCCTTAACACGACCAAGCCAAAAGGCACCGGACTGGGACTAGCGATCGTGCGACGCGTCATCGAAACGCATCGGGGAAAATTACGCATCCGTTCCGTGCCCGGCCATGGCACGAAGATCACACTGCTGCTGCCGGTGTGAACGAAACGCCCTCAGCGCTCCAACTATTCGGTTGCCCTCATGCGCATCGCGCCGCTGCGATTTGTGCCGATGAAGAATCCCGCCGCGAGATTGCTGTTCTGTAGAAACACGGCTTGGATCGGCATCACTGCCTGCGATCCCGGGTGAACGAAACTGCCGCTGATGCGACCATCCGGGCCGGGAGTGAGTTGGAGGTTCACCGTGTTCGTGTCCACGTCAATGCCGCCGTTCTCGAGAGAAACCGGAACCTCGACCGGCGCTTCCAGGTCTTCGCCCGACAGCATCACCGATCCGTTCGTCCAGGAAAGGAGCGGCGCGCCACCTTGCGGGGCAAGAAAGCGTGAACCATTCACGTGCAAGGATTCGCCAAATAAATTCGTGAAGATCGGGCTGATCCAACGAACATCACCTTCGAAGGCGTCATGGTTCGTCGAGAAGGTCATCCATCCGAGCAAAGCCTCCTTCGAGCTGCGCTTCACAAACAGCGGGAAATGTCCGCCCGAATAAACAGCCGTTGCTTGCGTGAAGTCGATCGCGTCCTGCGGGGTGCCGTTCACAACGATCGCGCCTGTATTCGACACGGTGGTGGTGCCGATGCCAATGCCTTCACCCAGGGCGCTGTTTGTCTGTGGCGCCATCGCGAAGGTAAATTGCCCGGCTTGCGGCACCGCTTCCTCCGGACGTTCGAATCGATACAACTGGACACTGCCGACTTCGCTGCCATCAACAAAGTCACCGTGAATTTCAGCGGGTCCGTTCGTTGAGATCACAAGGTTGAGGGTGAGCGGCGAACTGCCGCGCTTGCCACCGATCGCAGACGTGTTTGCCAGATTGAAAAATCCGCGAAACGGATAACTCGCCCCCAGCAACTGCAGGCGGCCACTGTAAAGGCCACGCGTGCCGAGGTTGAGCGTGATCATGCCCGCGACGTGCGGTCCGCTATTCGTGCTACGCGGTGTGATCATTCCGACGTAGGAGCCGCGCAGCCGTGGAAACGGATTGGTGGCAAAGGTTGCCGAAATCGTGGTGCCTTCTTCCATGGAGAAAATGATTCGTGGGGAGGTCGAAACCACGGCGTCATTCCAGCCGACAAAAAAATTACCGCGCGCCGCCTTGGCTGTGAGCGTGTAGAAGCGCCCGATGTCGAGCATTTGCTTGTTTGTCGCGCCTACGACTATGCCCGCACCGCTGTTGCTCAACGTGAACTCGGTCGGCACTTTGTAAAAGATGGTTCGCCTCACCGGTTTCGATTCGTTGCCAAACCAATCGATGGACTTGAACCCTACAATGTTTGTGCCGGGCTTGAGCGTCAGTTCCTGCGACCAATTCGCCGCTCCATCGGCGATAAATGTTCCATCTCCCGCATCGTATATCACGCGGGCCACCTCCTGGTTGTCCGTCGCAGTGCCGCTGAAAGTTAGATTCGATTCTGTGGTCGAACGCACCTTCGTGCTGGGTGTGGAAACGGTGAACTTTGGCCGGACGCGGTCACGTGGCGTACCCCCACGAACGATGGAAGCCTGGATCGTGAACAAGTCGCGGTAAACAATCGGACCGAGATTCGTGGTGACCACGCTGTTCGTGTTTGTGCTGTAGATGTAATGCTTGGCGGAAAAAGGAAGCTGGTCGCTGATTCCAAATGCAGACCCAAGATTGGTGATGGTGGAGAAGAACTTGAGCAGGTTGGTGCCGTTATTCGGTGCCGTGGTGGAAATGACTCGACCGAAAACCGTGTAGCCGCCTTCAAACGCGTCGAGGCTGGGGTTGTCAGCGAGGTTGATGAACCAGTCGGTATTGGCGGAATTGGTCAGGCCAGTGACGCGAGCGGCAGCAATTGTCCCGAAGGTGTTGCTCAGCACGGGCCCGACATTGAACTCGTTCGTGATGTAACCAAAGCTCCTGTTCTGAAGGTATTCTGTAAATGCGTTCGTGCTGTTCGGCTTGTCGAGACGAATTTGTCCCGCTTGCAGTATGCCCAGCGAGTTCGTGCCGACGAGATTCGTGGTCACTCGGTGAATCAGCAGGTTGGTATAAGCGCCGGTGTAGAAGTAGAGCAGGAAGTTCTTCACCGACTCGGGTTTGTCCTGATCGAACAACTCAATATCGATGCTCCCGAAATTCGTCGCCTGCGTGAAGATGTCGAAGCGGACGATCGTATTGTTGGGGTTGGTCGAAACCTGTGCGCGGGCTGACACGGCGGCCATCGCGACGCACACACCGAGAAGAATTGAGTAGAGTCTATTCACAATGAGGTTTGCAAAATTTAACAGGTTTTGGCGCGCTGACAACGCGCGACTATGTTTTGCGCACGAGAAAGTCGCCGATCGCCAGATTTCGCAGGTCACTTCCATAAAACATGTTCAAAGCGTCGTCTGGTGAACAGACCATCGGCTCGCCGCGGCGGTTCAAAGATGTGTTGAGCAAAACAGGAATCCCCGTTCGTGCCTGGAACTTTTTCAGCAACTCGTAATAGAGCGGGTTGCTTTGCCGAGTGACGACTTGCGCGCGCAACGTGCCGTCCTCATGCACGACTTCCGGAATGCGCGACTTCCAATGCTCCGCCGCGTCGAACGTGAACGTCATGTACGGTGACGGATGATTCGTCTGCAGGATGTCGGGCGCCACTTCATCGAGGATCGAGGGACAAAAGGGACGCCAGCGTTCGCGATACTTAATCTGCGCGTTGATCATGTCGGCGACGCCGCGACTGGCAGGATTGCCGAGAATGCTGCGGTTTCCCAGCGCGCGGGGGCCGAATTCCATGCGGCCCTGGAACCAGGAAAGCACTTCGCCGCGCGCGAGAAGATCGGCCGCCGTGTCCGTGATCGATGAACAACGTTCGTACTGCACGCCGCGTTTCTTCAACACAGCTTCGATCTCTTCAGAAGCGAACTCCGGGCCCAGATACGCGTGCTGCATGGGTTGGATCGCATCGCCGAGTTGGTGGGCGGCGTAAGTCGCAGCGCCCAACGCTGTTCCCGCGTCGCTGGCAGCGGGTTGAACAAACAGTTCACCGCCGGCAGGAAGTTGCGCGATCAACCGTTGATTCGCCTTCACGTTCAACGCCACGCCGCCGGCGTAGCAAAGGCGCTTCGTGCGGGCGATGTGTTCGCCGAGGTAATGATTGGTGAGCGCGAGCAACACTTGTTCGAGCTGCTGCTGCACCGCCGCCGCGATGTGAACGTACGGCTCGTCAATCTCGTCGCCTTCCCGCGCGGGCCCCCACATGTCGATCAGCTTGGGGGAGAAGTAAGTGCCTTTGCCGTTGCGTTTGTAACGGCGCGCGCCGATGCAGTTCGCGAGCTTGGTGTTCACGCGGAAGTTGCGCTCGTTCCACTTCAGCAGCTTTGAAACATCGATGCGGCTGGCATCTCCGTACGGCGCCATACCCATGACTTTGAATTCGCCATCCAGCATCTCGAACCCGAGAAATTCCGTGATCGCGCCGTAAAGTCCGCCGAGCGAATCAGGCGAGTAAAACTCCTTCAGCCGGTGAATGCGCCCGCCTTCCCCGTAGCCAAACCACGTGGTGCAATACTCGCCGACGCCATCGACGCTCAGGATGGCCGCGTCTTTGTAGCCGGAGACGTGATACGCGCTCGACGCGTGCGCCAGGTGATGCTCGACGGGGATAAACTTTATTTTGTCGGGATCAATTCCAAGCCGCTGCAACGCCGCGAACACCTCGCCCACGTTTCGCCGGTAACGTCGATTGCCATTCAACAACGCGGTCAGCGCGCGGTCGGGCGCGTACCAATGCCGCATCGCGTAATGCCAGCGCGCGGGACCGAAGATACTGATGGGCGCGAACGGATACGCGACAGCCTGCACGTCGCTCGGCTTGATCCCGGCGAATTTCAGACAAAACTGCGCAGCGTGCTCGGCTTGTTTGCCTTTGGCGTGCTTATCGCGAAGGAAACGTTCCTCTTCCGCCGCGGCGACGACCTTGCCGTCGATCACGAGCGCCGCAGCCGGGTCATGTCCCACCGCTCCGCCTAAACCGAGAACGATCATGCTTTCCGGCGGAACACCGCGATGTGCAGCGTGTGGATGAGATTCAGCCGCGCGAAATCCTTCACGAACTCGAATCCGCAGCGCTCGAAATAGCTGCTCACCTCTTCCAGCGAGGTCGAGTGCTTCTGCGAAACGCGCCCGCCCTTGGCCGCACGTTGCGCGCGCCGCCACGATGTGAACGACTTCGGGCTGAAGTACGAGAGTGCCACGTATTTGTCGGCCACGCGGCAGAGCTCGCGCACGACACGTTCGCGGATTTCGGAATTCGGAAAGTGATGAAACAGCCGGAAGCTGACGACGGAATCGAACTGCCGGTCTTTGAACGTGAGTTTCTCGATGTCCTGTTGCACCACTGGAATGTTCAATCCGGCGGAAGCGACGTTTTCGCTGGTGATCTCAATCATGGCGTCCGAGAGATCCGCCGCAGTCATGTCGTAACCTTTCTTTGCCAGCATCAGCGTCACGCGCCCGCCGCCACACGGTGTGTCGAGCACGCGGCCGCGCGGGATCACGCTGAAGGCGCGCTCCACGAGGCGGAGTTCCGCGCGCATCTTCCCCGGTTTGAATTCCTGGTAAGCGCGGGCTTTCTCCGGCGTGTATTTGATTCTGCCGCGATACGCTGGCTCGGTTTCACTCATCACGTTTTGAAGTGCGGAGCGTATCGTTTCGCCGCGTCGCGCTGCAACGGGCTTTTTCCGTGCCCTTCAGCATTGACTCGCCAGGCGTGAACTCATGGACTGGCGCGAACGTGAATCGGGCGCCGCGCATCTCAGTTCTCATCAGCAGCTACAACAACGCGCGGTTTGTCGCCAAGAAGCTGGCGGAAGTTTCGGCGCAAACACTCTTCAACCACGCGGAGTTTCTTTTCATCGAAACGGCGTCGCCCGAGCGCGAACGCGAGTTGTTCGAGCCATTTTGCCGCGAGCACCCGAACTGCCGCGTGATCGCCACGGATGAGAGGCGCAATTTGTACGAGGCTTGGAATCTCGGCTGGCGAGAGGCGCGCGCGCCGATCGTCTGCTACTCGAACATGGACGACGCGATGCATCCGCGGTTGCTCGAAAGCGTCGTGCGTGAAATGGAAGCGCGCCCGCTCGATGTCTGCACCACGCTGATCGTCAAGCAGCCCATGGACGAGGAATGGAACAGTTGGGAGCCGAAGCGTCTCGCGAAACTACCGCTCAGCACGCGCTTTGGACCGTTCACGGCGTGGCGAAACGAGCTGCGCAACGCGTTGGGAGAATTCGACGAGCGGTTCCTCGCCGCCGGCGACAAGGAATTCTGGAGCCGCATCGCGCGGGCGAAACTTTCAGTCGGCTTGATTCCGAAAATTCTCTACCTCTATACGCGCAACCCGGGCTCTCTCTCACTCGCTCTCCGCAAAACGGAGCGTTGGCAAAAAGAAAAGGCACTGCTGAATGAAATGAAACTCACATGGCCAGCCTCGTTGCGCTGGCAGGTGCGAACGATCCGCGCGCGCCGGGCGGTGCAACCGCGTTTTGGCATCGTTCCGCCCGGAGCGCAAAGTTCCATCGCTGCGCGAACATCTGCGAAATGAAACTCGGCTTTCTTCTCTTCGACTATTTCCCATTTGGCGGCCTCCAGCGCGACTGCCTTAAAATCGCGCGCCTATGCGCATCGCGCGGACACGAGGTGACGATCTTCACCCGCACCTGGCAGGGCGAACGTCCTCCCGAAGTGAACGTCGAGCTTTTCGGCCGCTGCGGCTTCAGCAACGTATCGCGGAATCGCGCTTGGTTGGAACAACTCGCCCACACCCTGCCCCAACGCGGACTCGATGGCGTGATCGGGTTTAACAAACTTCCCGGGCTGGACGTTTACTACGGCTCCGACCCGTGCTACGCCGCGAAGGTCGAGCGACTGAAACCGCCCTGGTATCGCTGGCTGCCGCGCTTCAAACACTTTAAGGCGCTCGAAGAGGCGGTGTTCGCGCACGGCCGGACGACGCAAATTCTTGTGCTCACCGAGCAGGAGATTCCGCGCTACGAAAAATTTTACGGCACTGAACGTGAACGTTTCCACGTGCTGCCACCCGGAATCGTGCGAAGAAACTTCACGCCGGAAGAAAAACAAAATGCCCGTTTGCGGGTGCGCCGCGAACAGGACTGGCCAGCCGATGAACAACTGCTGCTGCTCGTCGGCTCCGGCTTTCGTGTGAAAGGTCTCGACCGCGCGATTCGTTCGCTCGCCGCACTCGGTCTCCAGCGTGCCCCCGGCATCTTGCCGGGTCCCGCGTCGGAAACCCGGCAAGTGGCCGGGGGCACGTTGAATGAGCGTCCGCTGAATGAAACGACGCGCGCACACCCACGCCTCGTCGTGATCGGACAGAATCGTCCGGGAGAATTTGCGCGGCTGGCTCGACAACTCGGCGTGAACGACCGCGTGCATTTTCTCGGCGGACGCCACGATGTTTTCGATTGGCTGCTCGCGGCGGATTTGCTGTTTCACCCGGCTTACAGCGAAGCGGCTGGAATGATTTTGCTCGAAGCGCTCGCGGCGGGCCTGCCCGTGCTCACGACGGACACGTGCGGCTATGCGTTTCACATTGAGCGAGCGAACGCTGGGCGCGTGTTGTCGTCGCCGTTTGACCAAACTGGTTGTGACCGTTCGCTGGAAGAAATGCTCGCATCGCCCAAGCGCGCGGAGTGGAGCCAAAACGCTCTGAGCTACGCCGCCTCGAACGATCTTTACTCATGCCACGAACGCGCGGTCGAAATCATCGAGCGGGCGCTTGCGACAAAATCAGCGCGCTAGGCTTTCGACCGCCGCCTCCAACTTAGTGCCGCACTGATGACAGTAAATCGCGTGCGCGGGTGTGGTGGTCTGGCAGGAGTTGCATTGGCGCTGCCGGGCTTTGTTGCGGTAGTGGATGACGATGTTTCGCGTGTAAGGAATAAACGTCGGCAGGTAAGCGAAGATGAACACCGAGTCCTTGCGATAAATGCTGTAAGCGAGAAGCAGTCCCGCGCCCACGAGGCTCAGCCACCAGAACGCCACGGGGATCACGACCCTCTTCTTTTTCTCCGTCGCAAGCCACTGCACGAAGAAGCGCGAGAAGAACACCGCATTGCCGCACCAGCCGATGACCTTCCACGTGTGCCATTCAACGCCGAAAAAGTTGCCATTGATAAACATGGTTTCAGTTCGTTTCCTCGAAAGATTTCATTCGCGTCAAGATTCGCGACGGTAGCGCAGCGTTTCGGCAATTGCGAAACGAGTTTTCGCCGCACACCACACACGCGCAGAAAATGACACCACAGCGAAGCGTCTGGCTTTTGCATCCTTTGCCGGAACGAAGCCATTTACGGTTACGCTCCCTTGCCAAATGGATGCTGGAGCACGCCACTGCACAACAAACGACATGACCTCAACAATCCAAGTGTAGGCGTGATGGTGTAGGGCACCGATTCTTTAGGCATAGGGCTGGGACAGGAAAGGCAACCATGTTTTTGGAAAGTTTGGTTCGTCCGGTGGCCACAGTAGCCGGAGCAGGATTTGGGCACCGCACGCCATTCGCGCGGCATCTTTGGAGGCAAGCACTCGCTGTCGGGTGCCTGTTGCTTGCCGCACTCACGGCATTCAGCGCGCAGCAGGATGTGCCGCCGAAGATCACCAACGCCGATTGCCTGGACTGCCACACGGACCCGAGCAACTCGAAGAAGGTGAACGGCAAGACCGTTCCCTTCGGAATTTTCCCCACGAACATTTTCCAGAAATCGATCCACGGGAAATTGAACTGCACCGATTGCCATCGCGGCATCAAGGACATGGTCCATGAAAGCCGGTTGCCGAAACCCGAATGTGCGCCCTGTCACGAGTCGAAGCCGAATCACGACAAAGCCGCCACGGAATACGCGTCGAGCATTCACGGCATGAGCCACAAGATGGGCGCGAGTGCCGCAGCCAATTGCTGGGATTGCCACGGCACGCACGACATGTTGCCGCACAAGGATCCGCTCTCGAAAGTCTTCAAGCTGAACCTCCCGCAGACCTGCGCCAGTTGTCATACCAACGCCGCGATCACGAAGGAATATCAGATGAAGTTCCCGGACGTGGCGTCGCAGTTCAACGACTCCATTCACGGACGTGCGCTGCTGAAGATGGGATTGATCGTGGCGCCGTCCTGCAACGATTGCCACGGCGTGCATGACATCAAGCGCGGCGTCGATCGCGACACGCCGATCAGTCACCAGAACATCGCGAAGACTTGCGGCAAGTGTCACGTGAAGGTGGAAGAGGAATACAACAAGAGCGTGCATGGCCAGTTGCTTGTGAAGGGCGATCCGAAAGGGCCGGTCTGCACGGATTGTCACTCGGCCCACGAAGTCGAGACACCGCGCAACGGGCACTTCAAGATGGCGAGCGACAAAAGTTGCGGCAAGTGCCACGAGGATCGGCTGACTCATTATCGCGACACGTACCACGGCAAAGCGATGGCGCTCGGCAAGCCGAACGTCGCGTCGGAGGTGGCCGCTTGTTACGACTGCCACGGGCATCACGACGTGCTACCAATCGCGAACCCGCTGTCGCACTTGTCGAAGACGAACATCGTCGCGACGTGCCGCAAGTGTCATGAGGGCGCCACCGCAGGTTTCGCTCAATACAAGCCCCACGCCAACCCGATGGATAAAGAGAATTATCCCGCCGAGCACTGGGTGTTCGTGGGCATGACGTCGCTGTTGATCGGCGTGTTCGTGTTCTTCGGCGCGCACACCGTCGCGTGGCTGGTGCGGGCGATCTATTTATATCTCCACGACACGAAGACTTTCCGGGAGGCAAAGGTGAACTCGCAGGAAGGCGGCGAATGGTTCACGCGCTTTGTGCCGTTCGAGCGCTTCCTGCACTTCCTCGTCGTGACGAGTTTCCTGTTGCTCACCGTTACCGGCATGCCACTCAAATTCTACTACACCGACTGGGCGAAGGTGTTGTTCCGCTTCATCGGCGGTGCGGAGACCGCGCGGGCGTTGCATCGCTTCGGTGCGGTGGTGACGTTCGTCTACTTCGGACTGCACGTGACGTCGCTCGTCGGCAAGGCCTGGAAGGGCAAGGGGAAATTGCTCGACCCGCAAACCAAGCGGCTCACCTTCAAGCGCTTCATCAATACTTTGTTCGGCCCCGACTCGATGATGCCAACGCTCCAGGACTGGCGCGATTTCGTGGCGCACAACAAATGGTTCTTCGGCAAAGGACCGAAGCCGAGCTTCGATCGCTGGACGTATTGGGAGAAGTTCGATTACTTCGCCGTGTTCTGGGGCGTGCTCATCATCGGTTCATCGGGCCTCGTGATGTGGTTCCCGGTTTTCTTCACGAGCTTCCTGCCCGGCTGGATCATGAACGTGGCGTTGATCATCCACTCGGACGAGGCGCTGCTGGCGGCGGGATTCATCTTCTCGATCCATTTCTTCAACACGCACTTCCGCATCGAGAAGTTCCCGATGGACACGGTGATCTTCTCCGGCCGCATCTCCAAGAATGAGATGCTGCATGAACGTCGCCGCTGGTACGACCGTCTCGTGGCGGATAACCGCCTCGATCAATACCGCATCAAGGACGAATGGTTCCAATGGAAGAACATCGCGCGCAGCTTCGGCTACGGGTTCTTCGGTCTCGGATTGGTTCTGCTGGTGTTGATCATCTACGCGATGGCGTCACGGTTGGGACACTGAGAGACCTCACGAGAGCGGTAGAAAAACAACACGGTTCGCAAGTTCGCGAGGATCGCAAGCTTTGGCGAGCAGTTCCAAATCATCGATGGTTTGGCGAACCGTGATGTTCTGCTGATGGAAATAAAACAGGCCGGCGAACGGAATTTGATTCCGTTGTCGCTGCGCTGCCTCGCTCAGCAAATCGTCGTCCTGCGTGAACAGGGTTCGCCCTAGTAATTCAGCGCGATCGAGCAGCTTGTCATCGGGCAAACGCGCCGTGCCGTCTTCCTGGGCCGTGAGCACATCGACACCACGAATGCGAAGCCCGAGCGTGACCGGACGACGCACATGCACGTCCATGTAAAGCCGAAGACTCACTTCCCTTTCAGGCGAGCAGAGAGTTCTGCACGTGAAGGTTTATAGTCACCTTGCTCTCGCAACGTTTCAGCGGCGCGATGCCGTTCTTCGATCTGTCGATCCAAATCGGATTGATGATCGTAGTAGTAAGCGAGCGCGGCATGAACTTGCGCCAGCGACAGGTGTGGATGTTGGAGGTGAATCTCCGCCGCACTTAAACCATAAGCGAGATGATCGACGGCGACTTCGATCGCTTTCACATTCGTCTCGTCAATCCATGCCACGCCGGCGGCATCGACGCGGATGTGTGTCGCTGGAACCGTTTCGATCATGCGTGCAGCCTCTGACAAACCGGAACCGAACGCAATCGCCCCCGGCCAATAACGCGCCGCATTTTGACAAGCGAGGTGGAGTGACTTTCTTCTGCGTACCGTCAAATCAAAACTGTATGAATGGCCCCGCCCGGCGTTCCCTTCTCTTCCTCGTCGCGCTTCTCGCTGTTGGTTTTGCGTTCACCAGCTCTGGCGCAGATTTAATCAAGAACGCCGATTGCATGGAGTGTCACAACGACAAGACACTCATGTCCACGAACGCCACGACGGGCCACGTGAAGCTGCTTTTTGTCGACGAGAAGAAACTCTTCGCGTCTGTTCACAAGACGAACACTTGCGCGAATTGTCATTCTGATCTCACGCGCAAACATCCGGACGACAACCTTGCGGCAAAGCCGGTGAACTGCGCATCGTGTCACAAGCAGCAATCCGAATCGTACGGCTTGAGCGTCCATGGACTCGCCGCACTCCATGGCGACAAAGCATCCGCCAATTGCCAGGACTGTCACGACAGTCACGAAGTCGTGCCGCCGACTTCACCGCTCTCGCCGCTTCATTACTCGAACCTCTCGAAGACCTGCGGCGCATGCCATGAAGAAGCGGCAAAAGACGTCGGCGCCAGTGTTCACGGCAAAGCTTCCGCGGCCGGTTACCGAGAAGCCGCCACGTGCATCGACTGCCACTCCGAGCACAAGATCGAGTCTCTCAAGGCAGTCACCGACACGAAGTCTTCGCTGAAGATATCCAAGGACGTGTGCAGCAAGTGTCACGCGTCCGAGAAGATCAACACGAAGTTCCGCATGCCCAAGGATCGCGTGAAGACATTCTTTGACAGCTACCACGGCATGGCGTCGCAATACGGCTCCACGCTCGCGGCGAACTGCGGAAGCTGCCACGGGCATCACAAAGTCCTGCCCTCGAAAGATCCCGGCTCGACGATCCATGCGAACAACCTCGTCGCCACGTGCGGCAAGTGTCACCCCGGCGCGACGGACAAGTTCGCGCAAAGCACCATTCACGTGGACCTCGGTGCCGCCAGCAGTGCGGGCGGGTTCGGCGAGAAGCTCAACTGGTGGGTGCGCCGGGTTTATCTCGGCATGATCTTCGGCGTGATCGGACTCATGTTCGGTCACAACGCGCTGTCGTTCGCGAAGAAGTTCCTCGCGCTGAAACGTTCGCGGACACGCACGGTCCTTCGCATGGACCGCTCGCAACGGAGGCAACACCTGATTCTCGCCGCGAGCTTCATCATTCTCGCGATCACTGGATTCGCCCTGAAGTATCCCGATTCGTGGGTGGCCACGATCCTTGGGTCGAACGAAGCATTCCGCCGCTGGAGCCATCGCATTGCGGGCGTGGTGTTGCTCGTCGCGGGGATGTATCACATCTGGTATGTGGCTGCGACGCGCACAGGTCGTCATCTGGTGAAGGATTTCTTCCCGCGCTGGAAAGACGTGACCGACACGATCGCTGCGGTGCGTTACCTGCTCGGCCTCAGCAAACAAAAGCCGCAGATCGCGCGCTTCGGTTACGCGGAGAAGATGGAGTATTGGGCCGTCGTCTGGGGCACGATCATCATGGGCGTCACCGGCCTGATGATCTGGTTCAAGATGGACGTGACGAAATTCCTTCCACGCTGGGCGGTCGAAGTCGCGCTCACGATCCATTACTACGAGGCGATTCTCGCGTGCCTCGCCATCGTGGTCTGGCATTTCTACCATGTGATTTTCGATCCGGAAGTTTACCCGCTCAACATGGCGTGCTGGGACGGTCGTGTCTCCGAGCATTGGCAGCACGAAGAGCATCCGCTCGAGAACAACGTCGCGCACGTAAAGCCGGACTCGAAAAAGCCGGAGCCGCTGGACACGTTCACATCCTGAGCGGATTCAATCTCAAATCCCAAATCCCCTGCGGGGGATTTCCGAGTAACTGCCGAAAATAACTTCCGGTTTCTGCGTCGTGTTCCCCCTCACCCCAACCCTCTCCTTTTGGGGAGAGGGAAGTTCGCCCTCGCTGGCATTGGGTGGAGTACATCATCCAGTCGCTCAGAAAATGAGATGCGCCCGATGTGTTTGTCCACATGACAATCGCGTTGAAGTCGGCCGGGGCGCGCATTAGCTTCGCCGCCGTTTTGAACAACAAAGGTATGAGCTGGCTTTTCTACGCGTTGGTCACGGTTGTTTCGTGGGGCGTTTACGGTGTGCTGCTTCACGAGGGCCAACTGGGCATGGGCGACAAGACCAACGGACGCTACATGGCTTTCCTTTACGTGGGCATCGCCTACTTCCTCATCGCGGTGCTCGCGCCGATGCTTGTGCTGAAGCTGCAAGGCGGACGACTCGACTTCTGGGCTTATCCCACGAAGGGACTTTGGTGGTCACTCATCGCGGGCGTGTTCGGCGCCATCGGCGCGTTCGGCGTGCTGCTCGCGTTCGGCGCGGCGCCGAATCCAAAAACTTACGTGCCCGTGATCATGAGCATCATCTTCGCTGGCGCGCCGATCGTGAACGCATTCACCAGCATGGCGAAGCATCCGCCGACGGGAGGATTCGGTGCGATCAAGTGGCAATTCTGGATCGGGCTCCTGCTTGCCGCCGCGGGCGGTGCGCTCGTGACCAAGTTCAAACCTGAGGCCGGACCCGCGCCCAAGCCCACTGCGATGACGCAGGCGGCTGACAAACACTGACGAATGCCCCCGGTCGGTTCGTTTCCCAAGCGGTTGGCGATCAGCAAAAGCCAGATCGATCAACTGCGTGTGTTGGTCCAGGCGGTCGTCGGATCGAATTCGTTCTACACAAAGAAGTTTGAGGAATCGGGCACTTACAAGATCCGCGACCTCGGCGATCTCGCGGCGAATGTTCCATTCACGACGAAAGCGGAAATCGTCGCCAATCAACTCGCGCATCCGCCTTACGGCACGAACCTGACGTATCCGCTCGAACGTTACTCGCGCTGTTGCCAGACCAGCGGCACCAGCGGCACGCCCATTCGCTGGCTCGATACGCCGGAGAGCTGGGACTGGATGTTGCGCAACTGGCTCACGATCTACGCCGCCGCGGGTGTCACGCGCAGCGACGTCATCTATTTTCCATTTTCGTTCGGACCGTTCCTCGGTTTTTGGACTGCGTTCGAAGCGGGCGCGCGACTCGGATCATTGTGCTTGCCCGGTGGCGGATTGAGCAGCGCGGCACGGTTGCGCGCGATCTTCGATCATCAAGCGACGGTGTTGTGCGCCACGCCGAGCTACGCGATGCGACTCGCGGAGGTGGCAGCGGAAGAGAAAATCGACCTCACGAATTCGCCCGTGAAGTTGATCATCGTGGCAGGCGAACCCGGCGGCAGCATTCCCGCAACGCGGTCGCGCATCGAACAACTTTGGCCCGGCGCGCGTATCTTCGATCATCACGGCATGACGGAAGTCGGACCGGTCACCTTCGAGTGCCCAGCGAAGCCCGGTCGGTTGCACGTGATCGAAACCAGTTACATCGCCGAGGTCATCAATCCTCGCACGGGAATTTTGCTGCAGCCGGAACAGGCTGGTGAGTTGGTGCTCACCACATTGGGACGGCTCGGTTCGCCGCTCATCCGGTATCGCACGGGTGATCTGGTTAAAGCTTCGGAAGAACATTTCTGCGATTGCGGACGCCAGGATCTCGCGCTCGACGGCGGCATCCTCGGGCGGGTGGACGACATGATCGTGGTGCGCGGCGTGAACATTTATCCAACCGCAGTGGAAGAAGTCGTGCGCGGCATCGATGGCGTGGTCGAATACTCGGTGAACATCAGCAACGAATCTTCGCTTGCGGAAATTGCCGTGACGGTGGAATTCGCCGCGATGATCGATGCGCTCGAACAGGCGCGACGCATGGAAGCGGCATTCGAGCAGGCGTTCTCATTGCGTGTGCCGGTGCTCGTGGCGGAGCCGGGTTCTTTGCCGCGCGCCGAAGCGAAGACGAAGCGGTGGAATCGCGGTGGAGGAGTTGACGCAGAGGAGCCGAGGGGCTGAGACGCAGAGGAGAGTTTTTCCTGGCGTCGCTCCGTCGTTGCGACTCTGCGCTAAATCGCGCGCCGCCGGAAAATCAGAGAGCCGATAAAAATCGCGGCGCACGCGAGCACGATGGTTGGACCACAGGGCACATCGAGCTGATACGCGAGCATTGTTCCTCCCACGCTGCCGATCAACCCGAAGATGATGCTCGCGATAATTTGCTGACGCAGGTTGCAGCTCACACTCCGCGCTGCCGCCGGCGGGATGACGATGAGCGCAGTGACAAGAATGATTCCCAGCAGCCGGATCGTAACCGCGACCGCCAGCGTGAGCACGAGGACGAAGAGATAGTTGAACTTCCGCACCGGCACGCCACACACATGCGCCATTTCTTCGTGGGCGGTAAGCAGCGTCAGTTGGCTCAACTTTACGAATAGAGCAGTGCCGACGACGACGAACAGCACAGCCGCGAGCACGACTTCCTGTGTACCAATCGCGAGAATCTCGCCGAACAAATAGCTGTGCAGCTCGCCGCGAAATTCCTTGAGCAGACTGAGAATGATCACGCCGATCGCCACCGACCCCGACAGGAGCAGCGCCATGATCGTATCGGTGAGCAGGTCCGTGTTTTCGCGCAGCCACATGATGCCCCCCGCGACGACGAGGCTCACGGCGACCATCGGCAATGTGGGGTCCACAAGCCCGAGCCAAAAGCCGAGCGCCACACCCGTCAGTGCTGCGTGCGCGATGGTGTCACTGAAGAACGCCATGCGCCGCGCCGTCACGAACACGCCCATGAACGCGCAGAGCGGCCCGAGAAAGAGCGCGGCGAGAAGCGCCCGTTGCATGAACGATTCAGTGAACATGGTGATGATGCGCGTACGGCGTCGCGTGCAGACCGTAGGCTTGCTTGAGGGAATCGGCGTTCATGACCTGTTCGGGCGGGCCTTCGCAACAGATGACACCATTGAGCGCATAGACGCGCGAGGCGTGCGAGTAAACCATCGAAAGATCGTGCGAGACGAGAATGACGCTGAGCTTGTGCAACCGCTGCACGGTGGCAATGAGGTCGTAAAAAGTTTCTTCACCCGGTGTGTCCACACCCGCGGTGGGCTCATCGAGCAACAGCAAGTCGGGCTTGCGCAACAGTGCGAACGCGATGAGCACGCGTTGAAGTTGCCCGCCGGAAAGCTGCGCGATCGGCCGGTCGAGCAGCGGCTCAACACCGATGTTCGCCAGGGTTGGGCGGGTGAGTTCGTCGGTGGTTCTCCGAGAATGCCAGAACCAGTTTTTCGTCTCGGGCAATCGCAGCGCCAGAAATTCGCGGACGCTGAGAATGAAGCTGCGTTCCAGCGCGAGCTTCTGCGGCACATAACCGATGCGCGGCAAAACCTTCTGCACGTTCGTCTCGCCAAAGATCTTGATCTCGCCGCGCGCCGGTTTCTCCAGCCCGAGCAGGCAACGCAACAGCGTGGTCTTGCCCGAGCCGTTTGGTCCGATCAGCGCGACGAGTTGTCCTTGCGGCACGCGCATGTTTACGCCGCGCAACACCGGCGTGCCACCAAAGCTCACGTGCAGATCGTGGATGTCCACAGCCAGCGACGGATGCATGCTGATCGGGTGGGTGGGCATCAGTTCAATGTTTGGAGAAGCGCGGACAAGTTGGCGCGCATGGCGCGTTCGTAGGCGTCCGGCGTGAGTTCGCCGGCTTCAATCGTGTCGAGATCCACCAGTGGCACGCGCAAATCTTTCGCGATCTGCCGGGCGAGACGCGAGGCTGAATGCGGCGGAACAAAAATGGCGCGCACGCCACGGGCACGGATCGTCTGGCTGAGGCGTGCGAGATATTTCGGCGTGGGATTCACCTCGGGCACTTGTTCCACCACACCGACGACTTCCAGACCGTAGCGGCGCGCGAAATACGGAAATGCGTCGTGGTAGGTCACGATCGCGCGGTTCGTCACTCCAGCCAGCGCGGAGCGGATGTCCGCATCGAGTTGATGCAGGCGCGCGATGTACGAGACGGCGTTGCTTGCGTAGGCCGCTGCATGCGCGGGATCCATTCGCACCAGCGCAGCCGCAATGTTGCTGACGCCGGCGCACGCAAGTTGCGGATCAAGCCAGAAGTGAGGGTTCGCACCGATGCGCTGGCCCTCATTCAGCGCGGTGGAAATGGTGAGGAGCTTTTTCTCGGTTCCCGGCGTGCCGCGCTGCCACGCGCCGAGCCACGGCTCAAGGCTCATGCCGTTGAGGATCACGAGATTCGCGCTGTTCAGCTTCCGCGCGTCGCCCGGTGTGAAGGCGTATTCGTGCGGCTCGGCGTGGGAGGACAAAAGATTCTCCACCTGCGCCTTGTCGCCCGCGACGTTCGCCGTCCAGCAATAGATCGGGAGGAAACTCGTCACAACACGCGGCTTGGTGTCCGCAGCCAGGCAGGCTGCGGCCCCAAGGAAGAGCATCACGATGAGTCGCACGCAGCGAACGTATCGCTGGCGTCAAGAGTTGAAAAGCGTGCGATGCGGAGAACACGGCCCTAAAGTGCCCCATGCGCAAGAGAACGAAACTTCCCGTGGCCATGACCATGGCCGGCTCCGACAGCGGCGGCGGCGCGGGCATTCAGGCGGATTTGAAAACGTTCGCCGCGCTCGGCACCCATGGTGTGAGCGTCATCACGAGCATCACCGCGCAGAATCCTCGTGGCGTGACCGGAGTCGAAGCGTGCTCGACTCGAATCATCACTCAGCAACTGGAAGCGGTGCTCGCGTTCAGCCCCGCGGCAGCAAAAACGGGAATGCTTTTCTCGGCGCAGATCATTCGTGCGGTCGCGAAGTTCTTTCGCGCGAATAGTCGCATCAAGCTGGTGGTCGATCCTGTGATGATCGCCACGAGCGGCTCGCGACTGCTGCAGGACGATGCCGTGGCGGCGCTGAAGCGTGATCTCCTTCCGCTGGCGGCTCTCGTCACGCCGAACACTGTCGAAGCCGAGGCGCTCATCGGCCGGACCTTGCGCGAGCCGGAGGATTTACGAATGGCCGCACGCGCGATGCATGAGCAATTCGGCTGCGGGGCGCTGATCAAGGGAGGACATCTGAAAACGGGCACCACCGCAATCGATGTGTTCTTCGATGGCAAAACGGAGTTATTGCTCGAAGCGCCGCGCGCGATCGGCGTGGCGACACATGGCACAGGTTGCACTTACGCGGCGGCAATCGCCGCGCATCTCGCTCGCGGCGAAACGCTGGTGGACGCGGTGAAGAAGGCAAAGCAACTCATCACCAACGCCATTCACCACAGCGTGGCGGCGGGACCGTTTACCGTGTTAAACCCGTTCTGGTGAGAGCATTTGCGTGGGATTTTGCGGCGGCATCGTTGCCGGAAAATTTTTGTAGCATTCTGAACTTCCTTTGTTACATTCGCCCACTCTTAAAACCGGGAAGTAACCGATTTTTCGATTTTTCTGCGATAAACAAAGCAATTTTGCACTCGTGATAAAGAAGAAAATCAACACGAAGAAGATCGCCGTTGCTGCCAAGCCAAAGGTGCACGCGGCGACCGCTGCGTCCATCCTTGGCCGCCCCGTCGCGGCGAAATCGTCCTCGCGTAACGGTTCACCTGCCGTGGGTGCCTACAAGCCGGTGAAGGTGAAATCCGAGTGGCAGAAGTATTACACGACGCTATTGGAGTTGCGCGAACGTCTGCTCGCGCAGATGAACGGACTCGCCAAGGAATCCGCCGAGGAGATGTCGAGCTACAGCTTGCACATGGCCGATTCGGGCACGGACAATTTTGACCGCGACTTCGCGTTGAGCCTGCTTTCGTCGGATCAGGATGCGATTTACGAAATCGAAGAGGCACTCAAGCGCATCGAGAAGAACACGTACGGAATTTGCGAGCTGACCGGGAAATCGATTCCGAAGGCGCGGCTGGAAGCCATTCCGTGGACGCGTTTCACGGTGGAAGCGCAAGCGCAGTTGGAACGGGATGGCGCGTTGCGCCAGCGCCGGCTCGGAGCGCTCGGATCAGTGGACAGTGTTGGCGGAGTTGAGATCGCTGACGGCGACGACGAAGAGCCGGAAGAGAAACCCGCCAAAGAGAAAGAATAAATTTTTATGGCACGAGAAATCATTACGATCGAGTGCACGGAAGCGCGCAAGCTGGGCCAGTCGCCGTCGCGCTATACGACCACGCGAAACAAGAAGCTTCAGACCGAGAAGCTCGAGATCAAAAAATACAACCCGTTTTTGCGCCGTCACACGGTGCATCGCGAAGTGAAGTAAACCGCTATGCCACGCAAGACCCATACAGAAAAGAAACGCGGCGAACGCGGCCGCACCACTGAACGCCGCACGCCCCGCCCGAAGCCGAAAATCGATTTCACGCTCGACGCGCTGGATTTCAAGAACACGAATCTGCTGCGCCAGTTCGTCACCGACCAGGGCCGTATTCTGCCGCGCAAGTACACCGGCTTGCCCGCGCATTATCAGCGCCGCCTGAACACGGCGATCAAGCGCGCCCGGCAGATGTTGTTGATGAAGTAACGCGCAAGCGTTCTTCCCTGGGCGATGAAGAAGCCCGGATTCAAATTATCACGCCGCCGATTCATCGGCGGCGTTTCTCTTGCTGCGGCGGGGGCGTTTGGCTATGCCCACTTCTTCGAGGCGGAATGGCTGGAGGTATGCCACGTCACCGTGCCGTTGTCGAACAGCACGCGTTCGCCACTCAAACTCCTGCACATTTCGGACCTCCACGCTTCGGCGATGGTATCGCTGAAATTCATTTCGCGGGCGATCGACGTAGCGCTCGAATTCAAGCCGGACCTGATTTGTGTCACAGGCGACTTCGTGACTGGCACGTTCGACGACCCGCTGCAGTACACACACATCCTTCGTCGATTGTCCGATGCGGCGCCGTGCTTCGCGGTGCTCGGAAATCATGATGGCGGCGCGTGGGCCGTGGAACATGGTGGCTACAGCGATTTGGCGTGGGTGACCGGTCTCCTTGCGGACAGCGGAATCTCCCTGCTGCACAACGACGCGAAAAAGTTCAGCGCGCGCGGGTGGCGACTGAATGTGGTGGGTGTCGGCGACGCATGGGCCGGGCCATCCGATCCGGTTTTTGCGTTTCAGGGCGCTGACGCGACGGCAGCGACTGTCCTGCTCTCACACAATCCCGACACGAAGTCGAAACTGCTCCCGCATCGCTGGGATCTGATGCTTTGCGGGCACACGCACGGCGGACAATTGCGCGTGCCGCTGATTGGAACTCCTTTTGCGCCCGTCGAGGACATGCGCTACGTCGCGGGATTGCATCGGTGGAACGATCGCTGGATGCACATCACGAAGGGGATCGGCAACGTCTGGGGCATGCGGATCAATTGCCGGCCGGAAGTCAGCTTCCTCACGCTGACCTGACATGCCGCTCGGAAACGTCATCGCGAACGGCCGGCAGATCGAGGCGGAACTGCCATGCACGATGGAACAGTTGCTTGTCGCGCAGAATCTTTTGCCTCGCAGCGTCGTGGTGGAACACAACGGTGACGCGGTGGCGCCGTCGGAGTTCGCCACGCGGAGGGTACAAAGCGGTGACCGGTTGGAAATCGTAAAAATCGTCGCCGGCGGCTAATCCTACCGCTCTGGAAGTCACTTCCGATGCCTTCGGATTTTGGATCGGGAACCACGGCAAAAGGCGCTCAAAATGAGTTCCCAATTGTTTCGGTGATTGTCACTGTCATTGCTCTTCTGTAACTTCCCCTCATCAATCCTCAAGGATTCAACTCCGTGCAGGACTTTGTCTTGATGCCGCCGCGTGCGTGTTCGCGACGCGACGAATGCCAAGGCCCCGCCCGGTCTTTTTCACTCATTCGAAGATAACGGAGGTTCCATGCGACGAAGTTTATGTTTGATGGTGTGCGCGTTGTTCGGCGTCCTGATTGCGCGCGGCGATACCACTCTGGTTTTCAACGAAATCATGTATCACCCGCCGATCGCCGGCACGAACGAAGCGGCACACGAGTGGATCGAACTCTACAACCAACTCGCCGTCGATCTCGACGTGTCAGGCTGGCGGATCAAAGGCGACGTGGACTTCACGTTCCCGAATAACACGCGGGTGCCGGGGCGCAGCTTCATCGTCATCGCCGCGAACGCCGCGCAACTGCTCATCGATAATTCGTCGGCGCGGAATATCATCGGCCAGTTCACGAACCGGCTCTCGAACGGCGGCGGCACAATCGAGCTGTACAACAACGCCAACCGCCTGATGGACCGCGTGAGCTACGGGACCGATGGCGACTGGCCGGTGGCGCCAGACGGCTCCGGCGTCACGCTGGCCAAAAGCGATCCCGACTTTGGAAGTGGAAAAGCTGGTAACTGGCGGCCAAGCCGGTTTGGTGGCGGCACACCCGGCTCCGATAATTTTGGATTGGCTGCGAATGTACCGCTAGTGCTGGTCGATGGTGCATGGAAGTACGAAGCGAGCGGAAGCGATCTCACGGCGACCGGCTGGCAAAATCGCACGTTCGACGACGGCACGTGGTCGTCGAGAAACAATTGGACCAACCGCGCCATTCCCGGCCTGTTCAACACCGGCCTGGATGCGGCTGGGACGCCAGTCGCGGACGGCGGCAGCGACGCGCATTATGTCCTCAGCTATGGGCCGCAGGGCACTGTTGGAGCAGCCGCAATGGTGACGCTCAACCACTCCGCGTGGATGGCGAACAATTCAGCATCGAAATGGATCAGCGTGACCAACCCCGGCACGCTGAACATTCTTGGCGGCGGCTACGGCTTCAAGACCACGTTCTCGCTCGCGGGTTTTCTGCCCAGCGCGGTGCAACTCAATTTCTCCGTGGCGATCGACAACGCCATGACGAACGTCTTCCTCAATGGTGTTGCATCAGGTTCCTCGTTCGCCGGCTTCGCATCCTTGAGTTCACCATTCACGCTGAGCAGCGGTTTTGTGAGCGGCACGAACACCCTGGAGTTCGGGACGGAGAATCAAGGCGACGGACCCGGCGCTTTCCGCGCCCAGGTCAGCGGCACGGGCTTGGCCGCGAACACCAACGCGCCGTTGCCGCTCGGGCGCTCGACGTACTATTTCAGGACGAGGTTCACCTTTGCAGGCGATCCCACGCTGGCAACGCTGACGTTGCAGCCTGTCCTCGCCGATGGCGCGGTCTTCTATCTGAACGGCGTCGAAGTGTATCGCCAGAACATGCCGGCGGGTGCGGTGAACTATGCGACCGCCGCGCTCTCAGACGTGGCAACGCTCGGGTTCACGGGACCGGTCTCGATCTCCGCATCGAATCTCCTCACAGGCACGAACTTGCTCGCCGTCGAGGTTCACCAGGCAGCGGGCAGCCTGGAAGGTCCCTTGCTCGGAACTTATCTGCGTTACTCGGAGCTTCCCGCGCAGAACATCGAATTCCGTTTCAACGAGCTTTCCAGCACGACGAACGGTGTCTTCTGGCTTGAACTGGCAAACCTGAGTTCGAGCACGTCGCTCGACGGCGTCGTTCTTTATCACGACGGCAATGGGACGAATCATCAGTACGTTTTCCCGCCGAACACGACGCTTCTCACCGGCGGCTACCTCGCGTTGACCAACACGACGTTGGGATTCACGCCCGCGTCCGGAGATAAATTATATCTCTACAACTCCAATCTCACGGTCGTGAGCGACAGCGTGGTGGTGAAGAAGGGGCCGCGCGCGCGATTCCCGAATGCAGAGGGCCAATGGATGGTGCCGAACGCGCCGACACCCGGCGCGGCCAACAACGTCACGCTGCACACCGAGTTGGTGATCAATGAAATCATGTACGACCACCATGATTTTCCTGCGACGAACAACCTGCCGCCGCCGCCCAACCCGGAGGCGTGGATTGAAATCTACAATCGCAGCGCGAACACCGTGGATCTCACTGGATGGGAACTTGGCGGAGGAGTCAGTTACAAATTCGCGAGCGGAAAGACAATTGCCCCTGGCGGGTATCTCGTCATCGCGGACGACGCCATCGCTTTGAGCACAAGCTATCCGACCGTCGAGATCGTCGGGAACCTGGGCGGACGCCTCTCCCACGGTGATGATGCGATCACGCTCAACGATTCGTTGGGAAATCCTGCCAACAAAGTTCATTACTACAGCGCCGGGCGCTGGCCGGAATATGCGGGCGGCGGCGGATCGAGTCTCGAACTGCGCGATCCGCTGGCCGACAACTCGGCCGCCGAAGCCTGGGCCGCGAGCGACGAGACTTCGAAGATCGGCTGGCAAACCTTCACCTACACCATGGTCGCGGCCGCCAGCGCCACTGCGAACCCGGACGCCCAATGGCGCGAGTTCGTGTTGGGCATGGTGGCGGGCGGTGAATGTTTGATCGACGACATCAGCGTGGTGCAAAGCCCGGGGGGCACGCCGGTCCAGTTCATCGACAACGGCAATTTCGAAAGCGGCATCACGGGCTGGCGTCCGGTGGGAAACCATCGCAACAGCCGCGTCGAAACCGAGCCGGGTAATCCCGCCAATCACGTGCTGCACGTCCTCGCCAGCGGCCCGCAGGAGCACATGCACAATCATATCGAGGCCACGCTTTCCACGGGCCGCACCGTGGCGAATGGACAGACCTACCAGATTTCCTATCGCGCAAAATGGCTGGCGGGCGCCAATCTCCTGAACACGCGGTTGTATTTCAATCGATGCGCACGCACGACGGCACTGCCGAGGCCGGCCTTGACCGGCACACCCGGAGCGGTCAACTCGACCTTTGCCAGCAACATTGGGCCAACGTTTTCGGAGCTCTCGGTAAACCCGCTCATCCCGCTTTCAAGTCAGCCGGTGACCCTCTCGATAAAAGCCCGGGATCCTCAAGGTGTTACAAACGCCGAAGTCTGGTGGTCGGCCAATGGCGGCGCGTGGTCGAATTCGCCGATGACGTACGACGAGGGTTACGAGGGAACCATTCCCGCGTTGCCCGCTGGAACATTGGTCCAATTCTACGTGAGGGCCGTCGATGCGCTTGGCGCTGCCTCAACGTTTCCGGCGGCAGGTTCAAATTCAGCAGCCTTCTACAGAGTGAACGACGGCCTCGCGAACCTGACGCTCCAGCACAATCTGCGCATCCTCATGAGCCCGGCGAACACCGCCCTGCTCCACGCGTCCACGAACGTCATGAGCAATGAGTCGCTGCCCTGCACCGTGATCTACGACGAGCGGATCGCTTATTACGACATGCGCATCCGGCTGAAGAGCAGCGAGCGCGGGCGCGATGTCGCGACGCGCGTTGGTTTCCATTTGGAGTTTTCGCCAGACCAGTTGTTCCGCGGGGTGCATCCGGTCATGCTCGTCGACCGCAGCGGCGGTGGCGCGCGTCCGGCGCAGGAAGAGATCGTGCTCAAGCACATCGCGGCACGCATGGGTCTGCACATCGTGAACTCCGACGTCTGCCGCATCCTCGCTCCACAAAGCGCGCAGAACGGCCCGGCCATTGTCAGTCCACGTTACGAAGACGAGTTCATCGACGCTTCATTCAGCAATGGGGGCGACGGAACGCTCTGGGAATTGGAACTGATTTATTATCCCACGAGCACGAACGCCTTCGGATACAAACTGCCGCAACCCGATGCCGTGCAGGGCCTCGACGTTCAGGATGTCGGAAACGACAAGGAAGCGTACCGCTACAACTTCATCATCAAGAACCATCGCAGCGCGGACACCTACGCCCCGTTCATGAACATGGCCAAGGTCTGGAGCCTCACGAACACCACGCTGCTCGACGCTCAGACGCACATGACGATGGACATCAATGAATGGATGCGCACCTATTCCATGATCAGCCTCTGCGGTGTCGGCGACATGTACACCTTCGGCAACCACCACAACTTCATGTTCTATTTGCGCCCGAGCGACAGCCAGATGCTCTACCTGCCGTGGGACATGGATTTTTCCTTCAACAACGCGGCAACCTCCGCGCTCGTCGGCAACAGCCCGGCCAACAATCTCAATCGAATCATCAGTCTGACCCCAAACCTCCGTCTGCTCTACGCGCACATGCTCGACCAGATCGCCACAGTGTTTAACACCACCTACATGAGTTACTGGGTGGGGCATTACGGGCCGTTCTCAGGGCAGGATTACACGGGCGACCTTACTTACATCCAGCAGCGCGGCGATTTTGCGAAGACCACGATCAATGGTGCCGGCGGCAACTCACCCTTCGCCGTCAACGGGACCAATTTCATTACCACGAGCAACAACCTCGTCGTCCTGTCCGGCACCGCGCCCGTCTCGATCACTTCGTTGCAGGTAAACTCAAACGCCTATCCGATCACGTGGACTTCCCTCTCGGCGTGGACAATGACGATTCCGGTGAGCGCGGCGAGCAACACGTTGAACATCGTCGGTTACGACCTGCACGGAAACGTCGTGTCGAACGCGTCTCGCACCGTCGTTTACACCAACGCGATTCCTGACCCGGTCGGCAACGTGATGTTCAGCGAAATCATGTTCAATCCATTGGTGCCGAACGGGCAATACATTGAGCTCTTCAACGCTTCATCGAACTTTGTCTTCGACCTCAGCGGCTGGCGGATCAACGGTCTCGATTACACGATCCCGAACGGAACGATCATCAGCAATCGCCAGTTCATCACGATCTGCGAAAACGAGCCCGCGTATCTCGCGGCCTACGGCGCGGCGGCGGGCGTTCCAGTGAGCGAATTCCCCGGCACGCTCCAGCTCGATGGGGAGACGCTGACGTTGATCAAGCCGGGCGCGGTGCCGGCGCAGGATGTGGTGGTGGACAAGGTGCGTTATGAGGGCGGCGCGCCGTGGCCCTTCGCCGGGGCGGGCTCCTCGG
>JBBRBM010000039.1:0-35257 GCA_038205745.1 Verrucomicrobiota bacterium
CATTCGGACGCCTCTACGTGCTGCCAGGTCTGGTCGAGAATCACTACGGTACTCCGCGTCGTGCCAGATTCAGAACTGTTACGCAATTTCAGTTGCCACCATTGCCGGACAATGGCTCCGCTGAAATGCCATAGGTCGCCGAGGTAGCGCTTGAAGAGCCGGCGCGGTTCCTGAAGCACTCGGTAAATCCATTCGACACCGCCGCGTTGCATCCAGACCGGCGCCCGTCTCATTCGGCCGGCCAGAAAGTCGATGGTCGCCCCCACGCCGATCACGACGGGCACACCCAACGTGCGGTAGTGCGTCGCGATCCATTTCTCCGCCTTGGGACAGCCGAACGCGACGAACAGCAAGTCCGGTTCGGCCGCGCGGATTCGGAGGAGGATTTCAGCCTGGTCCAGTTCCGACAACGGCCTGAACGGCGGCGAATAATGGGTGATTTCCAATCCTGGATACTGAGAACTCACATTAGCCACTGCCTGGGCGCAGCATTCCTCCGTCGCGCCGAGGCAGAACACCCGGTAATTTTTCCTGGCGGCCAGCCGGATTAATTCCGGCACCAAATCTGCCCCCGCAACCCGTTCAGGCAATGGATTGCCCAACAGGCGGGAAGCCCAAACCAACGGCGTGCCATCGCAAAGGACAAGCGGCGCTTCAAGGAAAATGCGGTGCAATTCCGGGTCCGCTTTGGCCTGCACCAAAAAGTCCACATTGGCGGTGACGACGTAATGCGGCTGCCGCGATTCAATCATTTCCTCAATGCGATCCACCGCTCCTTGCACGGTGACGTTATCAAATGCCACGCCGAGCAGCGCGATAGGCGAAGGCGGTGTGGCCTGTATATCCGCAAAGCGGATGGCCCCGTCCAGAACGCCGGCCGATGCCGCCAAAGCCTCCCGGCCTATTGCGAGTCCGTGTGCAATCATCGCCCAATTCAACGCGCACTGGTGTCGCGGCGCTATGGGGTGTTTCCCTGTTGAAGCGGTTGGCATTTCAGGCCCGTTTGCGCATGGCCGCGGTGTTTGCCGCTCCGGGATAGGGCGTTCACCCCACTACGCCGCACTTCTCTCCGCATGTAAATTTCTCCCCAGCTTGATTGAAGCAACCTGATGAAAAACGAAGCGATTGCCAGCGGGTATGAATCGGCGGCGATTCAACAAATGCAATCCCGTCCTTGGCCGCAAAGGAAAGCCACGGACGGAAGGGAGATTTCGTACGCGACCGGGTGCGGACATTCCGTGCCAATCTCATGACCACGATTGAAACCGGATTTACAACGCACCAGCTTGAGTCTCCGCCCGCAAAATGCCCGGCGGCGGACGGTCCGGGCTTGTCGCCGTCTGTTTCACACCGTGGCGCCCGCGTGGAATTCCCTCGCGATCAGGGCATCCATGAGTTGATTGAGGAGCAGGTCCGGCGCACGCCTGACACGACGGCGCTGGTGGTCGGACCACGTTCGTTCACCTATCGCGAACTGGATGAACGCGCGAACCGGCTGGCCGGTATGCTGCAAAACTTGGGCATTGGCCCGGACGTGCCCGTGGGTGTCTGCCTCGATCGCTCCGCCGAAATGATGGTGGGGCTCCTTGGAATTCTCAAATCCGGCGGCTGCTACGTGCCGCTTGATCCGGCATTCCCTGCGGAGCGGCTGGCGTTCATGCTCGCCGATGCCCAACCGCCAGTCGTGCTGACGCAAACCGCGCGGCGCGACGGCTTTGGATTCGAGAATTCCACGGCGAAAATGCTTTGCGTAGATGGAGTGAATGGCGAGTGGCGACTCTTGAATTCGGAATCGGCTCCGCCATCGGAAACCGGGAGCCATAAGCCTGACACGTTCCGGAATTCGCCCGCTGGGACACGCGACTCGCCGCTCGCCTATATCATTTACACTTCGGGTTCAACGGGCCAGCCCAAGGGTGTCATGGTCACACACCGCAACGTGGCGAACTTTTTTGCCGCCATGGATCGCGTCCTCGGTCCGGAGCCGGGCGTGTGGCTCGCGGTGACCAGCATCTCATTCGACATATCCGTGCTGGAACTTTTCTGGACGCTCGCGCGGGGCTTGACCGTTGTCCTCCGATCCGAAGAAACCGGAACGAAGGCTGCACCCGAGCCTTCCATCCCGGAGCAAATCCTTCAGCGGGGCGTCACCCATTTTCAATGCACGCCGTCACTGGCCGGAAGCCTGATACGCACGCCGTCGGCACATCAGGCCATCGGGCAGCTCAAAAAATTGCTGGTGGGCGGCGAAGCCATGCCCGCCGCGCTGGCGCGTCAACTGCGCGAGATTCCAGGGCCGGAGCTTTTCAACATGTATGGGCCGACCGAAACCACGGTCTGGTCCGCCGCCCATTCCGTGCAGGACGTGCCGGACAATGTTCCCATCGGACGTCCGATTGCGAACACGGACATTTACATCATGGACGAGCAGTCGCAGCCCGTGGCGACCGGCGAGGCTGGCGAAATCTTCATCGGCGGCGAAGGCGTGGCGCGCGGATATCTGCATCGGCCGGTGTTGACCGCGGAGAAATTCATCCCGAACCCGTTTGGAGTCCAGCCTTCAGGCGGCCCGGACCGCGTAAACGCGGGACTCCAAACGGGCGCGCGGCTTTATCGGACCGGAGATGTCGGGCGCTACCGCGCGGACGGTGCCATCGAATTTCTCGGTCGCGTTGATCACCAGGTGAAACTTGCTGGCCATCGCATCGAGTTGGGCGAGATTGAAGCGGCGTTGCGGAAACATCCCGAAGTGCGGGAATGCGTCGTTCATGTGCGGGAGATTGCGCCAGATGACAAACGCCTCGTGGCTTGGTTCGTTCCGGCCCACGCGTCGAAGACGCTCCCGACCGCGCTCCGCCGTTTCCTCGAAACGAAACTTCCGCGCCACATGATTCCATCGGTGTTTGTGCCGCTGGAGAAAATGCCGTTGACACCCAACGGCAAGACCGATCGCCGGGCGCTGCCTGACCCCGGCGAACTTCGACCGGAACTGGAAACGCCCCACGTTTCGCCGCGAATGCAGATCGAGGAAACCCTCGCCGGAATCTGGCGCGGCGTTTTGCGCCTCGAGCAAATCGGCGTGCATGACAATTTTTTCGATCTCGGCGGCAATTCGCTTCTGCTGATGGAAATCCACGCGAAAGTCTGCGCGTCGCTGGGAGTCGCGCCTTCGGTCGTTGAGTTCTTCGAGTATCCGACCGTCAGCGCGCTCGCGGAATTCTTAAGCCGCGACAAGAAGCCGTTGAGCGATATCCAGCAACGAGCCGCACGCCAGAACGCCGCGTTCGCCCGGCGGCCAATGAGGGCAGTGGCATCATGAGCACCACGGCCAATCCCAATGCGGGCATCGCCATCGTCGGCATGGACGGACTGTTCCCAAAGGCGCGGACGCTGGATGAGTTCTGGCGCAACTTGTGTGAAGGCGTGGACGGCATCTCGTTTTTCAGCGATGAAGAACTGGCCGCGGCCGGCGCCGCTGCGCCGCAGGATCTCGCCAACTACGTCAAGGCCCGGGGCGTGCTGGAGGATGCCGATCTCTTCGACGCCGCTTTCTTCGGGATGCTGCCCAAGGAGGCGGAGTTGACCGACCCGCAGCACCGGCTTTTTCTGGAATGCGCCTGGCGCGCACTGGAGAACGCCGGCTGCGATCCGCACAGACCGGGCGGTGCCATCGGCGTGTTCGCCGGCCTGAGCACGAACACCTACCTCACGCACAACCTCGCCATTGATCCTCAGATCCTCATCGGCATTGGCGCTGACTTTCAGACGATGGTCGGCAACGAGAAGGATTATTTGCCGACGCGCGTTTCCTATAAATTGAACCTGCACGGCCCGAGTCTGAACATTCAAACCGCCTGTTCCACCTCGCTGGTCGCCGTGTGCGTCGCGTGCCAGCATCTGCTCACTTATCAATGCGACGTGGCGCTGGCCGGGGCCGTGTCCGTGTCGTTTCCGCAGAAGCGCGGCTACGTTTATCTGGAAGGCGGCATCGAGTCGCCCGACGGACATTGCCGTCCGTTCGACGCGAAGAGCGCCGGCACGGTGGCCGGCGAAGGGATCGGGGTGGTCGCGCTCAAACGCATGGAAGATGCGCTCGCGGACGGCGACGCCATCTACGCGGTCATTAAAGGGTTTGGCATGAACAACGATGGCGGGACCAAGATCGGCTACACGGCGCCGAGCGTCCAAGGTCAAGCCGAAGTCATCGCCATGGCCCAGGCGATGGCGGGATTCGAGCCGCAGACCATCGGCTACGTCGAAGCACACGGCACGGGCACGCCGCTGGGTGATCCCATTGAAATCGAAGGATTGAATCGTGCGTTCCGGCTCGGCACGGATGCGAAAAATTTCTGCGCCCTCGGCTCGGTCAAAAGCAACATCGGTCATCTCGACACCGCCGCCGGCATCGCCGGGCTGATCAAGGCCGCCTTGGCGTTACATCACAAAAAAATCCCGCCGAGCCTTCATTTTGAATCGCCGAATCCCAAAATCAATTTCGCCGACAGCCCGTTCTATGTGAACGCCGCGCTGAGCGAGTGGGACGGCAGCGGTGGGCCGCGCCGGGCGGGTGTCAGTTCGTTCGGCATCGGCGGGACCAACGCGCATGTGGTGCTGGAGGAAGCGCCAGTCATCGACCCATCGACAGCGTCGCGGGCCGCGCAGTTGTTTCTGCTCACCGCGAAAACCAAGACCGCGCTGGACGCGGCAACAAAGAATCTCGCCGCGCATCTGCAGGACCATCCGCAGCTTCATCCGGCTGACGTTGCCTCCACGCTGCAGACGGGGCGACGCGAGTTCAATCACCGCGCCATGCTGGTATGTCGGGACACGGCCGACGCAGCGGGCGCGCTGGCATCGGCTGATGCGAAACGAATCCTCACCGGCAGTCCGCACCGGGAAAATCCTCCGGTTGTTTTCATGTTCCCCGGACAGGGCGCGCAGCGTGTCAACATGGGGCGACAGCTTTACGAAACTGAACCCGCGTTTCGGGAAACCGTGGACCTGTGCTGCGGAATGCTGGAGCCACACCTTGGGTTCGATCTCCGGACGGTGCTGTATCCAAAACCGGAGGACGTCGAAACCGCAACCGCCCGACTGGTCCAGACCGCCATCACTCAGCCGGCGATGTTCGTCGTTGAATACGCGCTCGCGCGATTGTGGATGAACTGGGGCGTGCAGCCCGAGGCGATGATCGGCCACAGCATCGGAGAGTATGTCGCCGCGTGTGTGGCCGGAGTATTTTCCTTGAGCGACGCTCTGCGGCTCGTCGCCGTCCGGGGGCGCATGATGCAGGAACTGCCCGGTGGAACGATGCTCGCCGTGCGACTGCCCGAAGCTGAGGTGACGTCGCTGCTGAACGAAAGTCTTTCGCTTGCGGTGGTCAACGGCGCGTCGGCGTGCGTCGTGTCCGGATCGGGCGCAGCGGTCGAAGCGCTCCAACAGCAACTCGCCGGACGCGGTGTCGCCTGCGCCCCGCTCCACACCTCGCACGCGTTTCACTCGGCGATGATGGATTCCATCCTGCCGGCTTTTACCGCCTTGGTTGAAAGCATCGAACGCCATGCGCCGCAGATTCCTTTCATCTCGAACGTCACCGGAACCTGGATCACCGACGAGGAGGCGACCGATCCTGGATACTGGGCGACCCACTTGCGGCGCACTGTGCGGTTTGCCGACGGCTTGAGCGAACTGTTCCAAAGCGAACGTGTCTTCCTGGAAGTGGGTCCGGGTCAAACGCTCACCGGACTGGCGCGGCAGCATCCGGGAAGGAGTGCGACCGTGCCGGTCATTACGTCTCTGCCGCAAGCCCGGGAAGGATCATCCGAAGTCGAAAACATGTTGTCTGCGCTCGGCCAGCTCTGGCTGAACGGCGTGTCGCCGGACTGGAAACAATTTTACGCGCAGGAAAAGCGCCGCCGCGTCTGGTTGCCGACGTATCCGTTTGAACGCAAGCGTCATTGGGTCCAGCGGCGGCGGGCGAAGGTGGAATCCAACGGAAACCCAGCGGTGGAGACCGGCACACGGGGCGCGGGCGTCCCGCCCGCCAGCGCGTGCGTCCTCCCTGCGGCGGGCGGGACGCCCGCGCTCCATCCATCCAGGGAAAGTCAGACCCGGCGGCGTTTGCAAACACTGATGGCAAGCCAGTCGGGGCTGGATGCCGGGGCCTTGGACGGGGCCGTGCCATTCATGCAAATGGGTTTCGATTCATTGTTCCTCACCCAGATCAGTGTCGCGGTGGAAAGAGATTTCGGCGTGCGCGTGGCGTTCCGGCAATTGCTCGAGGAATTTCCCACGCTGGATTCGCTGGCGGCGCACATTGATTTGGCGTTGCAACCCGACAGACCGAGGGCGTCAGATTCGCCAGGGACCAGCGAACCGAAAGCCGCTGAAGCGGCTCACGCCTCCGCTACACCGCACGACACCGGGCTGAAGCCCGGTGCTAATGATATTGCCAAGGGCGATGTCGTGACCGCCCCACTGACCGAGTCGCAGTGGGAGATCTGGTTCGCGTCGCAATTGAGCGAGGCCGCCTCGTGCGTTTACAACCAGTGCCACCTGCTGCATCTGCGTGGAGGTTTGCAACCCGCCGCCTTGCGCATCGCATTGCAACGACTCGTGGACCGGCACGAAGCGTTGCGGACCACTTTTCCACCAGGTGGCAAGGAACAACGCATAGAGCGACGGTTGACCATGGACGTGCCGTTCGCCGACTGGTCGCACCTGCAAGCCGCTGAATGCGCGCAGAACCTGGACGCCGCCCAACTCGATGAAGCCCGGCAGGCGTTTGACCTCGTGGCCGGACCGGTAATTCGCGCGCGGCTGATCCGCATGAGCGAGAGTCATCACGTGTTCGTGGTGACCGTTCACCACCTGGTCTGCGACGGTTACTCCTTCGGAATCCTGCTGCGCGAACTGGGCGAACTTTACTCCGCCGAATGCCGGGGCGTTTCGGCGACGCTGCCGCCGGCGTTGCAGTTCAGCGAATACGCCCGGACTCAGGCGCAACGAGAGCAAAGCCCCGCCCATGCCGTGGACGCGCAATACTGGGTGGACCAATTTGCCACCGACGCGCCGGTGCTGGAATTGCCGACGGATCATCCGCGTTCTCCGGAATGGAAATTCGACGGCGCGCGGGAAGATCGCACCCTGCCGCAAAAACTCAGCGAGGATTTGCGGCGTCTGAGCGCGCAACACGGCTGCACGTTGTTCACCACCTTGTTCGCCGCTCACACCCTCCTGCTGCGCCGGTTGTCGGGTCAGAAGGAAATCGTCGTGGGCGTTCCGCTCGCCGACCGCGCGATCGCCGGGGGTGAATCGCTGGTCGGCCATTGCGTGAATTTTCTGCCGTTGCGCGGGAGCATCGAGGACGGACGCACCTTTCCCGAGCATCTCATCGTGATGCAGAAAGTGTTTCTCGATGCCGACGAACACGGGCGCTACGCGTTCGGCAGTCTGATCCAAAAGCTCAACCTGGCCCGGCAGCCGGGGCGCATGCCGCTCGTCTCGACCACGTTCAACCTGGAGCGGCGGAGCGAGGAATTACAATTCGCGGGTGTGGCAATTGAACTGGCCGGCAACGCGCACAGCGCGGGCAGCTTCGACTTTAATTTTGACGTGACCGACGCGCCGGGCGGGGTGCAGCTCGATGTCAGGTACAATACAAGTTTGTTTGCCGCCGCGACCATTCAACGCTGGCTCGGACATTTCCAGACGTTGCTGGAAGGCATCGTGGCCGAGCCGCAGCGACCCATCGGCGATCTGCCAGTTCTTTCTCCGGCCGAAGAGCGGCAGATCCTCATCGAATGGAATGAGACGCGCGCCGAGTTTGCTTCCGGGAAATGTCTGCATCATTTGTTTGAAGAGCAAGTCGGCCGCACGCCAGACGCCGTGGCGGCGGTGTTCCACGACGATTCACTGACGTACCGGGAACTCAATGCGGACGCGGACCAGCTCGCGCGGCAGTTGATCCAGTCGGGCGTCGGGCCGGACGTGCCGGTGGGCATTTGCGTCGAGCGCTCGCTGGAGATGCTGGTCGGTGTGCTGGCCGTTCTCAAAGCGGGCGGAGCGTGTGTGCCGCTGGACCCGGCGTATCCCAAGGAACGGTTAAGGCTGGTTCTGGGGAACGCGCGCGCGCTCGTGTTGCTGACCCAGCCGCATCTGGCGGCGGACTGGGCGGAGAGCCAGGCACGAGTCATCTGCCTTGAGCGTCCGGGTCGTGAGCGGCGTTTCGTCCGAACCGAAATCACGCCGACCGTATCCGTGACTCCCGAACATCTGGCCTACGTCCTCCACACGTCCGGCTCGACCGGCGTGCCCAAGGGCGTGGCCATGCCGCATCGCGCGCTGGTGAATCTGATTTGCTGGCAACTGAAGGAGACGAAGCACGCGCGCGGGTCGCGGACTTTGCAGTACGCCTCGCTGAGTTTTGACGTGTCGTTTCAGGAGATGTTCTCGACTTGGTGCTCAGGCGGCACACTGGTTTTGATCGATGAAGACCTGCGCCGCGACGCGGTGGGTTTGTTGCGGTTCCTCGGCGCGCAAAAAGTGGAACGATTGTTTCTGCCCTTCGTGGCGCTGCAACAACTGGCCGAAGCGTCGGGCGACGAGGTGACTCCGCCCTCGTCATTGCGCGAAGTGATCACAGCGGGCGAAGCGTTGCAGATCACGCCGAAGGTCCGGCGCTTCTTCGAGCGTCGGCCCGGCTGCGCCTTGCACAACCATTACGGACCCACTGAAAGCCATGTCGTCACCGCGTTCACATTGGCCGGAACGCCGGGCGCATGGCCGGTGCTTCCGCCCATTGGCCGCCCGATTGCCAACACGCAAATTTATCTGCTCGACGCGTGCGGTCAGCCCGTGCCCATCGGTGTGCCGGGCGAATTGTGCATCGGCGGCGCGGGACTCGCGCGCGGTTATCTGCACCAGCCGGAGCGGACGGCGGAGAGATTTATGCCTGATCCATTCAGCGCCGAACCCGGCGCGCGTCTCTATCGAACCGGCGACCTCGCGCGCTGGTTGCCGGATGGCAACCTCGAGTTTCTCGGCCGGTCCGATCATCAGGTGAAGATTCGCGGCTTCCGCGTCGAGCCTGGTGAAATCGACGCGGCACTCGCGCAACACGCCGCCGTGCGCGCATGCGTGACGGTGGCGCGGGCCGACACGTCGGAGGAGAAACGGCTCGTGAGCTACATCGTGGCCGACCCGGATCAGGCGAGCGTGACCGCCGGGGAATTGCGCGTGGTGCTGCAGGAGACGCTGCCCGAGTACATGGTCCCGTCGGCGTTCGTCTTCCTCGACGCGCTGCCGTTGACCCCAAGCGGCAAGGTGAACCGCCGCGCCTTGCCCGCCCCGGATCAGACGCGACCTGGCCGGGACGAAACGCACGACGCTCCGGGCACGGCCACTGAGGAAGCGCTCGCCCGCATCTGGCGCGACCTGCTGGGACTTGAACATGTAGGCACGCAGGAAAATTTCTTTGAACTCGGTGGCCACTCGCTGCTGATGACGCAGGCGATTTCGCGGGTGCGCGCGGCGTTTCAAGTCGAGCTGCCGATGCAGCGATTCTTCGAGACGCCCACGATTGCCGCGCTGGCGCTCGTCGTCGAAGAACTGCTCATCGAGGAGATCCAGGAATTGAGCGATGAGGAAGCCCGACTGGGTGTCGGCAGCGCCTTGGGAACGGCGGAGGAACTCGCATGACCAACGCCAAAAACGGAACCTTGCCGCGCCGCGCCGGCTTGTCTGTCGCGCAACAGGCGCTCCTGGAGAATCGTTTGCGTGGCGCGGCCGGGACCGGGCCGGTCGCGCCCACGATTACGCCACGCAGCGAACGCGTGACTGCGCCCCTGTCGTTCGCGCAGCAGCGGCTGTGGTTCCTTGAACAACTCGAGCCGGACAGCCCCCTCTACAACCTGCCGACGGCCGTGCGCATCGGTGGACAGTTGGACCGGGAGGCGTTGACCAGAGCCATCAGTGCCATCGTCGCGCGGCACGAAGCGTTGCGCATGAGAGTCGTGGCCGAGGAAGGCATCCCGGTGCAGACAATCGCCGCGGTCGCACCGGTGGAATTGTCACTCGTGGATCTGGCGCCGCGTCCGGCGGCGGAACGTGAGGCGGCGTTGCGGCGGGTGTTGGAAGCGGAGGCGAAGCGGGCGTTTGATTTGTCACGCGGTCCGCTGCTGCGCGTGATGCTGGTGCGGCTGGGCGAGACGGAGCACGTGCTGATGGTGAACATGCACCACATCGTTTCCGACGCGTGGTCGCTCGGCGTGTTCTTCCGGGAACTGGCCGCGCTCTACGGGGAATTTTGCGGCGGACCCGCGGCGGGGCTGCCCGAGCTGCCGATTCAGCAGCCCGATTACGCGGCGTGGCAGCGCGATTGGATGCAGGGCGGGGTGATGGCGAAGCAACTGGCATACTGGAAGCGGCACCTCGATGGCGCGCCGCATCTTCTCGAACTGCCCGCCGACCAGCCGCGCCCGGTCGTGCAGAGTTTTGCCGGCGGAGTCGCGAGCCGCCCCCTGCCGCGGCCCCTGAGCGAGGCGCTGAAGCGGTTGAGCCAGGCGGAAGGCTCCACGCTCTTCATGACCCTGCTCGCGGCGTTCAAGGTTTTGCTGCATCGCTACACGCGGCAGGCGAACATCGTCGTCGGCTCGCCCATTGCCTGCCGCAATCAACTCGAGACCGAGGGACTGATCGGTTTCTTCGTCAACACGCTCGCGCTGCACACCAATCTTTCCGGCCAGCCGACGTTTCGCGAGACGCTGGCCCGGGTCAAGCAGGGGACACTCGACGGGATCGCGCACCAGGACCTGCCCTTCGAACGACTGGTCGAGGAGCTTCAGCCGAGCCGCAGCCTGGGTTACACGCCGCTGGTCCAGGTGGTGTTCATGTTCCAGACGGAGCCGGCGAAAAAACTGCGCCTGCCGGGCCTGACGATTTCGCCGCTGCCGTTGGAAACGGGCACCTCGAAGTTCGACCTGACCCTGGCGGTGGAGGAGCAGCCGGACGGCCTGCTCGCCACGGTGGAATACAGCACGGACCTGTTCGAACCACCGACCATCGACCGGATGCTGGGCCATTTCCAGACGTTGCTCGAAGCGATCGTGGCCGATCCTTCCCAACGCATCGGTGAACTGCCGCTCCTCACCTCGACCGAACGCCATCAGGTGCTCGTCGCGTGGAACGACACGCGGACGGATTATCCACGGAGCAAAACGATTCCGCAGTTGTTCGAGGAACAGGCGGCGCAAACGCCGGACGCCATCGCCGTGGTCTTCGGAGAAACGCGGCTCAACTATCGCGAACTCAACGAACGCGCGAATCGACTGGCGCATCATTTGCAGCGGCACGGCGTCACGCCCGGCGCGAACGTGGGCGTGTGCCTGGAGCGCTCCTTGGAATTGATCGTCGCACTGCTGGGCATCTTGAAAGCGGGCGGCGCTTACATCTCGCTTGACCCGGCGTATCCGCAGGAACGGCTCGCGTTCATGCTCGCGGACGTGCGCGCGACGGTGGTGTTGACGCAGGAGAAACTGCGGAGTGCCTTGCCTGAATTGGGTTCGTTCGCACCCACCAATGGCGGCTCACGCCCGCCTTCGGTCGTCTGCCTGGACACCGGCTGGCCGGCCATTGCCGAGGAGAACCTGGCCAATCCCGTCAGCGGAGCCACCGCGGAAAGCCCGGCCTACGTGAGCTTCACCTCCGGCTCGACGGGCCGGCCCAAAGGTGTGTGCGTGCCGCATCGCGGCGTGGCGCGCCTCGTGAAGGAGACGAACTACGCGCGATTCGGTCCGGATGAAATTTTTCTCCAATTGGCGCCCGTCGCCTTCGACGCGTCCACGCTGGAAATCTGGGGGCCGCTGCTGAACGGCGGACGGCTGGTGATCTTCCCGCCGCAGACGCCGACGCTGGCGGAGTTGGGCGAACTGATTCAGCGGCAGCGCATCACGACGCTCTGGCTCACGGCCGGCTTGTTTCATCAGATGGCCGACGACCAATTGGACGGCCTGCGCGGCGTGCGTCAACTGCTGACCGGCGGCGACGTTTTGTCGGTGCCGCAGGTGAAGAAAGTTTTGCAGAAGCTGGAGGGCGGCGTGCTGATCAACGGCTACGGGCCGACCGAGAACACCACCTTTACTTGCTGCCACCGAATCACCGCGCGGGACGCGGACGCCCGCTCGATTCCCATCGGCCGGCCGGTGGCCAACACGCAGGTTTTCGTCCTCGACGAATACCATCAACCCGTGCCGGTGGGTGTGCCGGGCGAGCTGTACACCGGCGGCGACGGACTGGCGCTCGGTTATGTCGATCGCCCCGAGTTGACGGCGGAGAAGTTCATCGCGCATCCCTTCAGCCCGGAGCCGGACGCGCGTCTTTACCGGACCGGCGATCTCGTGCGCTGGCGAGCCGACGGCGTCATCGAGTTCATCGGGCGCATGGATCTGCAGGTGAAGATTCGCGGCTTCCGCGTCGAGCTGGGCGAAATCGAAACGGTGTTGAGCCGGCATCCCGCTGTGCGCGAATGCACGGTCACGGCCCCCGCCGACGCATCGGGAGGCCGGCAACTCGTCGCCTACTTCGTCAACGCTGCGCCGCTCGCACCGGGCCTGGATGAATTGCGCGAGCATCTGCGCCGGACGTTGCCGGACTACATGGTGCCGGCGGTTTTCGTGCGCCTGGAGTCGCTGCCGTTGAACGCCCACGGCAAGCTGGACCGCAAGTTGTTGCCGGCACCCGAGCGGGCGGCGGCTGAGGCGGCGGCAACCTTCGTCGCCCCGCGTGATTCCGTGGAAGGGGAGTTGGCCCGCATTTGGGAGGACGTCCTCGGAGTCAAGCCGATTGGCGTGACGGATCATTTCTTCGACCTTGGCGGCCACTCGTTGATGGCGGTGCGCCTGGTCGCGCGCATTGAGAAGATTTTTGGCCGGAAAATTCCGGTGGCGACCGTGTTCCTGTCGCCGACGATCCGGCAACTGGCGAATGTTCTCCGCGAAAAGCCGGACACGGGAGCCACGTCGAGCATTGTGGCCATTCAACCGCGCGGCACCAAGCCGCCGCTGTTCTTCGTGCATGGCGTGGGCGGCGGCATGTTCTGGGGCTACACGAACCTGGCGCGTTATCTCGGGACCGATCAGCCCGTTCATGCTTTCAAATCCCGCAGCATGGATGGCCTGGAAGAGTTTGGCACCATCGAGGAGATGGCGGCGCACTATGTGAGCGAGTTGCGCGCCTTGCAGCCGGAAGGGCCTTACTACATTGGCGGTTATTGCTTCGGTGGGAACGTGGCTTACGAGATGGCGCGGCAGCTCCGGGCACAGGGGGCGCGGATTGAGTTGCTCGCCTTGATCAACTGCGCGCCACCGAACTCGGGCTACGATCATATCCGGTTTGGCCCGGCGTTCTGCGTGAAGTTCCTGAAGAACCTCGGTTACTGGAGCAGTTACGTCCTGCATCTCAAAAGTGCCCAGCGCCGGGAATTCCTTCGGTGGAAACTGCGCGCGATCAAAAGGAAACTCTCGCGCGGCGTGCCTTCCGGGACAGCGGCGCTGAATTTCAACGTCGAGGATTTTGTGGACCTAACCACACAACCGGAAGGGCAGCGCAGCCTGTGGGAGGCGCACATTCAAGCGCTGTTCCGGCACCAGACCGGGACCTATGCCGGGCACGTCACGCTGTTTCGGACGCGCGGGCATACCTTGCTCTGTTCGTTCGATGAGGCATTCGGCTGGCGGGAATTCGCCAGTACGGTGAGCGTGCGCATCGTCCCCGGCGCGCACGAGAGCATTCTGGATGAACCGCATGTTCAGGCGCTGGCCGGGGAACTCAAACGCTGCCTTCAGGAAATGCCGGACCAGGAAAGCGAAGCGCCGGGAACGGCGGCTGAGACACTCGCTTACTGGAAAAAGCAACTGGCCGCCGCGCCGCCCTTGATGGACCTGCCGGTGGATCACCCACGTCCGCCGGTACCGACCAACCGGGGCGGCAGGGAAATCTTCGCCATTGATGACAGCCTCGCAAGCAAACTCAGGTCTCTGAGTCAGAGCGAAGGTGGCACGTTGTTCGTTACGCTATCGAGCGCATTCCAAGCGCTCATCTCACGTTACACGAGTCGCGATGACATCGTGATCGGCTCGTCCACGGTTGCGAACCGCGATGCGGCGGCAATGGCAAAACGAAATGGCCATCCACCCGGAAACTTGCTCGTCCTGCGAACGGATCTCGCCGCCGATCCGACGTTCCGGCAATTGCTGGCCCTCACGCAGGACACGGTGCAGCTCGCCCAGGAGCACCAGATGTCATTCGAGGCGCTCGTGGAGGAACTGCAATCGGCACGCGAGACCAGTTATCATCCGATTGTCCAGGTCGCTTTCAATTTTCAGAACACGCGCGGTCCGGTGGCTTGCCTCGCGCTGCGAGGCGAGTCGGATCCGGACTCCGGTCGCAGCGCGACCGGTTCCACCTTAAGGACAGTGTCCCAACTCGATCTGGAACTCAACGTGACGGAAAGCAGTTCCGGCTTGAAGGGCTGGTTCGAGTATTCCAGAGATCTTTTTGAGCCGGCGACGATCCAGAAAATGCGCGAGCATTGGATTGTTTTGCTGGAGGGGGCGGTCGCCAACCCGGATTGCCGGCTGTCGGAACTGCCCTTGCTCACCGCGGGTGAACGACGTCAGATGCTGGTGGATTGGAATGACACCGCGCTCGCATTTCCGCCCGCCGCCTCGCTCGTCAGTTTATTTGAAGCGCAGGCGACGCGCACACCGGAGGCAACCGCGTTGATCGCCGGAGTCAAACGCCTGAGCTACCGCGAACTCAACGAGCGCGCCAACAAGATGGCACATCATCTCCGCACGCTCGGGGTTGGGCCCGAAGTGCTGGTGGGACTTTGCGTGGAACGTTCCGAGCGGATGCTTGTCGGCATCTTGGGAATTCTCAAAGCCGGCGGAGCGTATGTCCCGATGGACCCGACCTATCCCAAAGACCGGCTCGCGTTCATGCTCGATGATGCGAATGCGCCCGTGCTCGTGACCGAACAATGTTTGCTCCCGATTTTTCCTTTCGCCGGCGAAGCGTCCGCCCGTCGGGCCGTGGTCCGCCTCGACACCGATTGGAACAACATCGAAAAGTGCAGCAGCGAGAATATGCGCGAAGAAGCCACGGCGGAAAATCTGGCTTACGTGATTTACACCTCCGGTTCGACCGGTCAGCCCAAGGGTGTCGCCATCGAACATCGCGCGCCGGTGGCGTTGATGCATTGGGCGAAGGAAGTTTTCTCTCTCGATGAAATCTCCGGCGTGCTGGCGGCGACCTCGATTTGCTTCGATCTCTCGATCTTTGAAATGTTCGTGCCGCTGAGCTGGGGCGGCACGGTCATTCTGGCGGATAACGCGATGGCGCTGGCGACGTTGCCGGCATCCGGTGAGGTGACGCTGGTGAACACCGTGCCATCAGCTATGAGAGAGTTGCTCCGCGTCAAAGGCATTCCGGCTTCCGTGCGCATCGTGAACCTCGCGGGCGAACCGCTGGCGACTTCGTTGGTGGATCAGATCTACGCTGAAACGTCGGTCGCGAAAGTTTATGATCTCTATGGCCCGTCGGAGACGACGACCTATTCGACCGGCGCATTGCGAATAGCTGGCGAGGCCGCGACCATTGGCCGGCCGCTGGCCAACGAACAGGTTTACCTGCTCGACCGGCGACAACAACCGGTGCCGGTGGGCGTGCCGGGCGAGCTTTACATCGGCGGCAGCGGTCTGGCGCGCGAATATCTTCACCGTCCAGAACTGACGGCGGAGAAATTTGTTCCCAATCCATTTCGTAACGGTGGCCTACCGGAACGTCTCTACCGGACTGGCGATCTCGCCCGCTACCGGCCGGACGGAAACATCGAGTTCCTCGGGCGAATGGATCATCAGGTAAAAATCCGGGGATTCCGGATTGAACTGGGAGAGATCGAAAACGCCCTGCGGCGGCATCCGAAGCTGCTCGAAGTCGTCGTCCTGGCGCGTGAGGAACAACCGGGCGACAAGCGCCTGGCGGCCTACTTTGTTTCAAGGCCGGATCAATCGGCGACCGCCAACGAACTGCGAATTTTCCTGAAGGAGAAATTACCCGACTACATGGTGCCGTCGGCTTTTATTTCGCTGGTGGCGCTGCCGTTAACAGCGAACGGCAAGGTGGATCGCAAGCGATTGCCTGCGCCCGATCAAGCCCGTCCCGAACTCCATGGTAACCATGTGGCGCCAGGCACGCCGACTGAAATAACCGTGGCCGGAATCTGGTGCGAAGTGCTCCGCCTGAAACAGTCTGGCGTTCACGACAATTTTTTCGAACTCGGTGGAGATTCGCTGCTGGCTATCCAGGTCGTTTCCCGGTTGCGACAGTCGTTTGGGGTTGAGGTGCCGCTGACCGCGTTGTTTGAAGCTTCCACCGTCGCGGCGCTGGCCGAAGGTCTGACGACGGCGCGTTGGGGCAAGGAAACATCGGCTGCGCCCCCATTATTTCCCGCACTGCGTAATGGAAATCCACCGCTCTCTTTTTCGCAACAAAGCCTCTGGTTCATTGACCAGTTGGAGCCGGGCAGTTTCGCCTACAATGTTCCCGCCGCAGTTGTCTTGGAGGGGTCGCTTGATGTGAGCGTGCTGCAGGAATGCCTCAACGCAATCTGTCGTCGTCATGAAATCCTGCGCACGACGTTCACGGCAGTAGAGGGTGAACCTGCCCAGGTGATTTCGTCGGATTCAACTTTGGCGATGTCGTTGGTGGATTTGCGCGAAGTGGCTTTGGCGGAGAAAGAATCCGAGGCGCATCGGGTGATCGCAGCAGAGGTGCAACGCTCATTCGAGCTGGCTTGCGGTCCGCTGATTCGTTGCACGCTGCTCCACCTGGAGAAGCGAAAACACATCCTGATAATGGTCATGCATCACACCGTTTCGGATGGCTGGTCGCTCGCGGTCTTCTTCCGTGAACTGGCAGCGCATTATGAAGCGAAGATTGCCGGGAAGGCTGCCGACCTTCCGGAATTACCCGTTCAGTATGCCGATTACGCCACCTGGCAACGCGGCTGGCTGCAAGGTGAAGCTCTGGAAAAGCATCTCGAATACTGGAGGGGAAAACTGGCGGGCGCTCCCGCATCACTGAATTTGCCCGCCGATCATTCCGCTTCCGCAGAATCGGTTCCGCGCGGCGCGCACCAGTTGGCGACGCTCTCTCGTCCCCTGATCGAATCGTTGCAGGGATTGAATCGCCGGCAGGGAACAACTTCATTCATGACGCTGCTCGCGGCGCTGGCGATTGTTCTGAATCGATGGACCCGGCAGTCCGACATGGTTGTCGGCACCGTGGCCGCGGGCCGGACCCGGAGAGAAGTGGAGAACCTGATCGGTTGCTTCATGAATTTCCTGCCTCTGCGGCTGAAGTTTTCTGGAAGCGAAACCGGGGTGGATGTGCTGTCGCTCGTCAGGGCCAGCGTTCTCGAATCGCACGCGCATCTCGATTGCCCTTTTGAAAAAGTCGTTGAAGCCATCAACCCGGAGCGGCACCAGCACAGGAATCCGATCTACAACGTTGGCTTTCTGCTCCAGAATTTTCCGCGAATTGTCCTCGCCACCCCGCAACTCACCGGAAGCTTCCTCTCTGTTGAGCCCGACGTCGCGCTGCTGGACTTGAGATTCGTGGCCGAAGAGAACGACCAGGGCATCTCGATGAAGTGTGAGTATCGAACGGACATGTTCGAGGCTCAAACGATCGAGCAACTCCTGTCTTCGTTTTGCCGGACGCTCGAAGCGTTGGTCGAACACCCGGAAACCAAGCTGGCCGATTTCGCCCTCTCCGATGTGCTCGAACGCCGGGCCGAAACGGCGCGCGCCCGATTGGAAAAAGACATGGTCGCGATTTCCGCCACCTTCACGGCCGAGCCATTGGCGGAACCGCTCCAGTTTTGGATGAAGGAATTGGATTTGCCAGTCGCGGTCGAGTTTGCGCCCTACAATCAGGTTTTCCAACAACTGCTCGATCCGGCCAGCGTGCTGGCGCGCAACCGGCGCGGACTGAATGTCATCCTTATTCGGATGGAAGATTGGCTGAGGGCCGAAGGCGATGGCGCTCCCGTTTCGGATTTCAAAACAAAGATCGAGCAGAACCTCGGCGAATTCATTCTGGCGCTGAAGTCCGGCGCCGCCCGCGGGGCGACTTCCCATCTGGTTTGTTTCTGTCCGTCCGCGAAAATAATTTCATCCGCGCCGCAACACACGGACTTTTTCCGGCAAATGGAACAGAGGGCGGCTCGGGAACTGGCAGGCTTAAGCAGCGTGCAGGTGATAACGTCGGAGGAGTTGTTCGCGCTGTATCCCGCGCCGGGGCATTACGACCCGCAAGGCGACGAGCTTGGTCACATTCCCTACACACCCGCCTTCTTCGCCGCGCTGGCGACGATGATTGCCCGCCGGTTCCACGCGATGAAACGTCCTGCTTACAAAGTGATCGCGCTCGATTGTGATCAAACGTTGTGGACCGGAGTCTGTGGCGAGGATGGACCGGGCGGGATTCACCTGGATCCGCCGCGTCGCGCGTTGCAGGAATTCATGCGGGCGCAACTCGACGCGGGACGTCTGCTCTGTCTTTGCAGCAAGAACAATGAAGCGGATGTCCGCGTGGTATTCGAGCAACGCACCGAAATGCCTTTGCGGCGCGAGCATTTTGTCGCGTCGCGGATCAACTGGCAGCCCAAGTCGGAGAACCTCAAGTCGCTGGCCACAGAACTGAAGCTCGGGATGGACAGTTTTATTTTCGTGGATGACAACCCCGTGGAATGCGCGGAAGTCGAAGCCAATTGCCCCGAAGTCTTGACGCTGCTGTTGCCAACCACGGTCGAGGCCATCCCGCAATTCTTGAAGCACTGCTGGGCATTGGATCATTCGAAAGCAACGGTGGAGGACAGGCAGCGAACGACTCTCTATCAACAGAATGAGCAGCGGGAACAACTGCGGACGCAATCGCCGGGTCTGGCCGATTTCGTGGCTGGTCTCGATTTGAAGATCCACATCGCCGGGCTTGCGCCGGAGGATTTGGCTCGGGTGGCGCAACTGACGCTGCGCACCAACCAGTTCAACACCACGACCTGCCGCCGGACTGAGGCGGAGATTCAGAAGCTTCAGGATGACGAGAACTACTCCGCGTTGACCACCTCGGTGAGTGATCGCTTTGGCGATTATGGATTGGTCGGAGCTGTCATCTACAGGGTCGAAGCCGATGCGCTCGCCGCAGATACATTCTTGCTGAGTTGCCGCGTGCTGGGCCGGGGAGTTGAACATCAGATTCTTGCGCGCCTTGGACAGATTGCTGACGAGCGCGGGGTTGCCTTCGTTGACGTTCACTTCGTGCCGTCGGCCAAAAACCAACCGGCCTTTGATTTTCTACAGAATGTCGGCGCGCCATTCCGACAGGCTTTGAACGGGGGCTATGTATTCCGTTTCCCAACGGAGTTCGCGTCTGCCCTGAAATTCAAACCGCAGAATCAGGAATTGATTGAGGCTCCGTTGCGCGTCGTCATGCCTTCCGTTGTGGCGACGAACGGCGCGCAAAGATTCTCCCGCTACCAGTGGATTGCTCGTGAGGCGGATGACGCCGACAAGATTGTTCAGATGATTGAGGCCAGGGCTGTGGTTCGGCCGGGAGCACAATTGGTGGGCACTGGCCCGCGCTCTGACCTCGAACGGCAGCTTTGCGGGATTTGGGAGAAGCTGTTGCGCGTTGAACGCGTCGGGATTCATGACAACTTCTTCGAGCTGGGCGGCCATTCGTTGCTGGCGGTGCGGATGTTCGCGCAGGTCGAAAAGCTCGTTGGCAAGAAGCTGCCGGTCGTCACGGTCTTCCAGTCGCCGACCATTGATCAACTCACGAAAGCGATTGGCGCGATACCATCCGAGGCCGAGCATCCAAACTTGGTTCCGATTCAGCCGCACGGCTCGAAGCCGCCGCTCTTTCTGGTTCACGGCGCCGGCGGCGACGTGCTCTGGGGTTATGCCAATCTCGCACATCACACCGATCCGGAGCAGCCGATCTATGGCATTCAGGCGTGCGGCGATGAGGAGTTCGCGACATTGGAGGACATGGCCACGTATTACGTGGAGAAGGTGCGGGCGTTTCAGCCTAGCGGGCCGTATCACCTCGGCGGTTATTGCTTCGGCGGTAACGTGGCGCAGGAGATGGCGCGGCAACTGGAAGCGCAGGGTGAAACGACCGCGCTGCTGGCCTTGCTCGACTGCGCGCCGTCCAATCGCGGTTATGAAAACATTCAGTGGCGGCCCCGGCTGCTGGTGGATTACACGCGCAATCTGGGAATCTGGTTCGACAACTTCTTCCAATTGAAACCGGCGGAACGGCACAGCCTGATTGTGCGCAAGCTGCGGACCTTGCCGCGCAAAGGCTGGGAACGGTTGCGCGGCCGACACTCTCCCGAAGGCTTCGACCTGGAGGAGTTCATCGACACCACGCACGTCTCGGAACGCGAGACGCGGCTCTGGAAGAATCATCTCCGGCTCCTCGTGCGCCATGCTTCGGGACGATATGCCGGACCGATCACACTGTTCCGCACGCGCGGACATCCGCTCGTGTGTTCGTTCGAAGATGATTTTGGTTGGGGAAAACTGGCGGCTCTAGTCACTGTCCGGAAGATCCCCGGCTCGCACGAAGGAATTTTTATGGAACCTCACGTCCAGTTCGCGGCTGGCGAATTAAACCAGGCCTTGCGCGCTGTGCAGGAGGACAAGAATGCGGTGCTCGTCTCGTTATGAAACTTTTCAAATTCATCCTCCAACGGTGCCGCGGCATTTTCTTTTGGACGGCGCTGACCGCCGTGGTGAGCGGGGCCTGCAACGCCGGCCTGATCGCGGCCGTCAATGCCGCCTTGAACGAGCAGGGGACCCGGACGCTCATCATTGCGGCATTCGTGGCGCTCGGACTCGGACGGCTGGGAAGCAGCTACTACTCGCAGATGATTTCGGTGCGCTTCTCGCAAGGCATGACGGCCAGGCTCCGGCGCGATCTTGTGCAGGCGATCCTGCGCGCGCCGTTGCGGGAGTTGGAGAAACTCGGCACGCCGCGTCTGATGGTGGCGCTGACGGATGACGTCTATCACGTGACGCAGGCGTTTCTGGCGATTCCAATCATCGCGGTGAACGTCGCATTGCTTTTGGGCGGCGCGGTCTATCTGGCGTGGTTGTCCTGGCAGATGCTGGCGGGGCTCTGCATCTTGATTGTGCTTGGAACCATCGGTCATCGGTTGCTGGTGCGGGGCGCGTTTCGATCGCTGTATTCCGCCCGCGAAGAGGAGGATAAATTGTTCGGGCATTTTCGCGCGCTGACCGAGGGGATCAAGGAATTGAAACTGCATCGTCGTCGCAGCGGCATTTTCGCTTCGCGCGATATTCAACAAACGACCGCAGGCTACGAGCGTCACAATGTTGCCGCCGAGAAACGATTCGCCCTCGCCACGCACTGGAGCAATTTGCTGTTCTACCTGCTGATTGGGGCCATCCTTTTCGTTCTACCGGGTTTCACCACGGTGGGGCCGCACACATTGACGGGTTACGTGATCACGGCGCTTTACCTAATGGGGCCGCTCGCTGGCGTGCTCGGCAGCTTCTCGCTGTTTGGCCGCGCCAATATCGCGCTGGAGAAGATCGAGCAATTGGGAATTTCACTCGTTGCCCGCGTGCCGGAAACGAATGGCGCCGCGCGTCTGGAGCCGGAACCGACCTTCAGCCGGCTGGAACTGGTGGGCGTCACCCACTCCTATCACCGCGAGAAGGAGGACAGCCATTTCATGATCGGCCCGCTGAATCTGGCGTTTCAACCGGGCGAACTGGTTTTTCTCGTTGGTGGCAACGGCAGCGGTAAATCCACCCTCGCGAAAATTGTCCTCGGCCTCTATCCGCCGGAATCGGGCGAGATTCGCGTGGACGGGAAATTGATCACGGACCAGAACCGGGATGATTATCGCCAGCTTTTTACCGCGGTGTTCTCCGACTTCCACGTGTTCGACACGTTGCTCGGCCTGGAACATCCGGATCTGGATGCGCGGGCACGGGATTACCTCGCCCAACTGCATCTTGATCACAAAGTCAAAATCTGCGACGGCACACTCTCCACCGTGGCGCTCTCGCAGGGGCAACGCAAACGGCTGGCGCTGCTCACCGCCTACTTGGAAGACCGTCCGTTTTATCTCTTCGATGAATGGGCATCGGATCAAGACCCGTTGTTCAAGGATATTTTCTACACGCAGTTGTTGCCGGAATTGAAAGCGCGCGGCAAGACGGTGCTCGTCATCACGCATGACGACCATTACTTCGATCTGGCCGACCGGGTCATAAAACTGGACTACGGAAAACTGGTCCAGGACGAGCGGGATTCGGAAAAATCTTATGAGCCACTGCTGTCGGCTTGAAGTCAGTCAAGTGCCACCGTGGAACGTCGCGGCCCCGGGTGCTGCACCGGATCTGCGGTGGCAACAACCCACCGGTTCATTGACCCTGGCGTCCGGTGAGATTCATGTGTGGCGCGTCCAACTCGATCAGCCGGCGCCGCAGCTTGATCCATTCACGGCGATGCTTTCCGAACCTGTCTGGAGGCTCGCGTAAAAGCCAGCGGTCGGGGCATGGCCGCAGCTCCGAATCCGATCTTCCGGTTCCCGTTGGCGCATGAGAGACCGAGCACCTTGAACCGGCTGAAGAATCCCGATGACGCGGCCGACCTTCTCTACGATTTCATGCCGGCCCCAGGATATGTCGCTGCTCTGGCGTGCCAGGATTTTTCCAGTGCTGAGGCTAATCCGGAGAACGCACTGGCTGAATCGTGATCCCCGGTCGCTCTCGCCAAACAAGTTGCTTCGAGAATGACTCGGCGGCCAAAACAAAAAACTCCGCCTTCTCAGGCGGAGTTCTTTGTTGTTCGACTTAGACCCCGGCGGAAGGCAAGCATCCGGCCGGGGTGAATCATTTTTTGGTCGCCGATGACTATGGCTGCGGAGTGATCGACGGCTTGATCGGCTGCGTGTTGTTGAGCGGCTGACCTGGCTGCGGGTCGTTGTACTGACTTTCCTTGCCTTGATCCTGGTAGCGCCGGTTTAGGTCCAGGGAGTTGGTGATACTGGAGGAATTAGTGATGCTGGAGTTGTCTCTCTGGAGTTGTTGGATTTCAGCGCCCCAGGCAGGGTTGCCCATGTCCGGCCAGTTGCCTTTGGCAAAACCCTCGGAGTGACCGAACTTGTCCTTGTCCACGTTGAGAGTCAGCGACGTCCCGTCCGCACTGGGCTGAAAGGCCCGCAGCGGCACGGCGTGCAGTTTCTCAGCTTTGAGCAGTCCCGAACTGACACCCACAACGCAGTAGGCCACGCGGTCCGAGCTGAAGTTGATCACCAAATCCCGGATTTTGCCCACATCTTCGCCCTGCTGATTCTTGACCGTGGTTCCGATCAGGGAACTGGCTTTGTTGATCTTCGTCGGCTGTGAGGTGGACTGTGCGCTGTAGTTGGTGTCGCCCGGCGTTTTGTCCATCCGATACTGCTTGTCCAACTGTCCGGCCTGTCGCTCGATCTGGTTGGGTTGTGTGGCGGGTGTGTCTTGGGCGACGAGCCATGCGCTGCTGCCGGCCAGCAGCAAGGCGACCAGCGCAGTTCGTTTGAGGTATGTGTTGTTATTTTTCATGTTGCATTTTTTTTGTTCTATCACTTTCGTTTCTTTTCCACGGACCTTCTGCCGCGTCTGGAAAACCATCCGGCTTTCCTGTTCTCGCGTATCTATGGTTTACTGCTCTGCGCGTCACAATGGGGTGAAGACCTAGTTCCGGGAGCGACAATTCACCCGTGCCCCGTCGCGCAGCGTTGTGGCGTGTGCTTGTGGTATGGACGGCCCGGAAGCGGTCGCCGTTTCCATCTGGATGTAATCGGTGGTTCGCTCAAAACAATTCTCCAACAGTATCATTGCCGCGGTGGGGGCATTGGGGGCGGTGGTGAAGTAAAGCGTGGCCCGACAGTCAGCGACATGCCGTCTGCACTGGGCTGAACGGCCCGCATTGGCACAACGCGCAGATTCTCAGAGTTGGGTAATCCCGAACCGGATCCCACAACGTAGCAGACCACGCGATCGGCGTTGAAATCGATCAGCAAGTCTTGAATTTTGCCCACGCCTTCGCCCTGTTGGTTATTGACCGTGGCTCCGATCAGAGAACTGGCTTTGTTGATCTTCATCGGCGGTTTGGGGGACTGGGGGTTGGACGTGGTGTGGCCCGGCTTTTCGTCCCACGGATTTCCAGCGCCCCAGGCAGGATTGTTCATGTTCGGCCAGTTGTTTTCGTCAAAGCTCTCGGAACGCGCCAGATTTTCCTTTTCTACATTGAGAGTCAGGGACGTGCCGTCCGCGCTGGGCTGCAAGGCCCGAAGCGGCACGGCATGAAGCTTCTCGGAGCTGGGCACTCCCGAACTGACACCCAGAACGCAATAGGCCACGCGGCTCGCGTTGAAGTCGATCACCAGGTCTCGAATGCAGCCCACGTCTTCGCCCCGTTGGTTCTGAACCATAATTCCCATCAGGGAACTGGCTTTTAGGATCTTCACCGGCTGGGAGGCGGACGGGGTGCTGAGGTTGGTGTTGCCCGGCTGCTTGCCCAGGCGATCCTGTTTGTCCGTATGTCCGGACAATCGATCCAGTTGGTTGGTGGGTGGGGGCCGGGCGACCAGCCATGCGGTGCTGCCGGCCAGCAGCACGGCGGCCAGCGCGGCTCTTTTGATGAATGGATTCTTGTTTTTCATATTGCACTGTTTCTCGTTCTATCATTGGCGTTTGTTTTCCATGGACGCGTCGCCATGTCCGGAAAACCATCCGGTTTTTATGTGTAATCAACTATTTTGGTTTGCCCCACTTCGCGTCGCAATGGGGTGGAGACCTGCTTCCTGGAAGCGTGATGCCCCCATGCTGGGTCAACGCCGTTCACACGCGTCGCGGCTTTGTGAACTGCCGCGCTCGCCGGTTTCGCTGTAGTGCAAACGCTGACCGCGCAATCAAACGGACGCGGACTTCGTAAACGTGCGCCGGGGCCGATTCTTGGGGCGATGAAATGGCATCGTTATTGGCTGGCGCTTCTGGGCCTGATCCTGGCCGGGTTTTGCGGCCCGATCCACGCAACCGAACTGGCTGCTCTGACCGCGCAAAAGGATCTGACGCCCGAGAGCCTGCTCCGCTCTTTTGCGGGCTTTGCGTTTGAACTGGGGGCGGAGCCGCAGGCCCCGGACGTCTTTCTGCAACGCCGACGCGGCGACTGCGATGACTTTGCCCAGCTCGCCAGCCGGGTTCTCACCGAGCGTGGTTATCAGGCGAAGCTCGTCGTGGTGATGATGCAGAAGGAAACCCACGTCGTTTGTTACGTCCGGGAAGCTCATGGCTTTCTGGACTTCAATCGTCGCGCGGAGCCGCAGCCGATCGTCGAGTCCGACGGTTCACTGGAGGATGTCGCGCAAAAGGTCGCCGTCTCGTTTCACAGCAAATGGCGCATGGCCTCCGAGTTTCGCTACGAGAACAAGCTGCCGCTCTATCTGGCCAGCGTCTTTCCGCCAAGCCCTGCTCCTGAAAAAACGATGGCCGCTCTCCGGTCTCCTGGGAACTAAGTCCGAACTCCGAAGTCGATTCCGATGGCGAGCGAAGAGCGCAGCCTTCAGCGTCCGAAACCGGGGAATCAGTCAGAAGTTTTGGGGACCGGTGGGTCGGGCTTCGCGGGTTGACTGCGAGGTGCTTCCCCGGCCTCGTCACCGGGTTGCGGGAATCTCTCGCCCAGTTTGCCCTCGCTGTCCGTGTGCAACTGCTTTCCGGTAATGTCCACCTCCGGAACCTGGCAAGTCACCCAGTAGGCATTAATCACCGCCAATTGCTCACGCAGTTCCTCCACGGTCTGTGGCTTTACATGATAGGAACTGGCTCCGAGCATATAGGATTTCTTAATGTCGTCGACGTCCGAGGAGGCGGAGAGGACGATGGTGGGAATCACCGCCCACTCCGGGTTGCGCTTCAGAAATTCCAGCACCGCGAAACCATCCGCCCGGGGCATTTTCAAGTCCGTGATGATGAAGGTGGGATACGCATACTTTTCGCGGTCGGAGTATTTTCCCTCTCCCATCATGTAGGCAATCGCTTCCGCTCCGTCACCGACAAATTGAATCGGGTCGGTCAGGCCGATTTTTCTGAACGCATTTTCAATCAAAAACCGGTCGTTCGGATCATCGTCCACGACCAGGATGGTGGCATGATACTTTTTCATAATCAGTTTGAATGATGATGAACGAGTGCCAGACGCCGCTCAGCGAGTTGTGTCCGGCTCGCTGCGACAGGCGCGGAGCGAGGCGAGCGCAAGTCATCCAGCCCCTCCACTCCTTCGCTGGGAACTTCCGGCGGTGGCGTGTTTTGCGTCAGCCAGAAATCCTTGATGGCCCTGGCCACGTCCTCAAGTTTGCTCGCCTGGGATGGCTTGACCAGAAACCCATTGGCGCCCAAGCGGTAGGCGGTGCCGATGTCGCCCTCCTGTGCGGAGGCGCTCATCAGCAGCACCACCCTCGCGGGTCCAGGTTGCTGGCGGATCCATTTGAGCACGTTGAGGCCCATCACGTAGGGCAGCTTCAAATCCAGCAGCACCAGGCAGGGCAGCGGAAATATTTTGCGGTCGGCGAATTTGCCTGTGCCTGCCAGGTAGTCGATGGCCTGCTGTCCGTCGCTCGCGACGTGAATGGGGTTCGCCACGCCCACCTTTCTCATGGCGTGTTGCAGGAGGAAGACATCGTTCGGATCGTCTTCGACCTGCAGGATGGTGTTCGTTATCATTTTTATCCTTTCCTCAACTCAATCCAAAAGCTGCTGCCGTTGCCCAATTCCGACTCGAAGCCCATCTGCCCGCCCATGCGCTCGACCGCTTTGCGGACGATGGTCAGGCCGATGCCCGTTCCTTCGTATTCCGCGGCGGGATAAATCCGCTCGAACATCCGGAAAATGCGCTCGTAGTTTTCGGGGGCAATGCCCAGGCCGTTGTCCTTGAACCACACTCGAATCAAAGATGGCTCCCGCTCTTCCGCCCCAATCTCCAGATGCGGCGTGGTTCCCACCGCCACAAATTTCGCCCCGTTGCTCAGCAGGTTTGAAACGCACTGGGTCAGGAGAGCTTCGCTGCCCATGACCTCCGGCAGCCGGCCGTTGATTTGGATATGCGGTCGGATCGGCTGCCCATTCGGGTAGGTTTCCACGATGTCGCGCACGAGGCGGTCCAGATCCACCCGCTCCGCCGGCAGGCGCGCGTGGGCGATTTTTGTGTAGCTCAAAACGTCCCGAATGAGGCAGTCGAGGCGGACGGACGAGCGCATGATCTGTTGAAGATAATTGACTCCCTGCTCATCGAGTTTGCTGCTGTATTCCTCCAGCAAAAACTGCGCGTAGCTTTGCATGGCACGGAGCGGCGCGCGCATGTCATGCGAGACGCTGTAAGAAAACGCTTCCAGTTCCCCCACCGTTTCGCGCAAGGAGGCGGTGCGCTCCGCGATCACTTCTTCCAGGTGGATGGCATGCTGGCTGATTTCATTTTTAGCGATCAACAGCGCCAACTCGGCTCGCTTGCGTTCGGCGATTTCTTTCTCCAATTGTGCGTTCAACCTCTCCGCCGCTTCCGTGAGTTCATGCTGTCGCAGCCCAGCGATCAGCAACGCCTCGTTTATTGCGGCGGTCGGGTCGGTTTTGCCTGGGAGCAGTTCCTCATTCATAGAATTCGCTCCTGCCCCTTGGCCGTCGGCTTCCGCGCCGCTTCCTTAAGCTGGCCGATGCGTTCTGGCAGCCCGGTGGTTAACCGCGCGTAATCCGTCTGGCGCGGGCCGATCACCACCACGCCCTTGTCGATGATAATGTATTCGCGGATGTCCTTGCTGTGGTTGCCGCCGCGCATCTTGATCACGACCATGATTTCCATCACGACGTTGCTCAGGTTGATGAAGCGGATGGACTTGTTCAGCCTGGCTGCGTCGAAGAAGGAATACTGTTGCTGGTAGCGCAGCATTTTGATGGCGGGCTCGCCGAGCACAGTGAAATAGAGCGCGGGTTTCTGCGGGGTCGCATTGGCGAAGATGATCTGATGCGCCAGCGTCGTCTTGCCGCTGCCTGGCGCGCCCGCGATGATGTTGAAGGAGAATTCCGGCAACCCACCGCCCAGGATTTCATCAAGCCCGCGCACACCGGTCGGCAGTTGGCGGATTTTCACCTTGGCGGGCCGATTCACTTTTTTCGGCGGCAGGGGGGCGGGATTTTATTTTTCTGCATACTGTTTCTCCTCTTCAAAAATTAAATTCTCCATCTCCGGCCAGATGTCATGCACCAACCGCTGCGTCAAAGCCGGGCCGATGAACGTGAGCAAGAGTGCGAGCAGTTGGGCCACGAGGACGGCTTCGCCCTCGGCGACCGTGCGCGGATCCAGGGTCGGCTCCAGTTCCTTCAAGCCCTCCAAAGCGCCGTCCGCCTTGACCTGCAGCCCGCGCAGACAGCGAACTTCCGCAGCAGCCAGCGCCAGAGCGCGAGCCAGGAGCGAGCGAAATCCGCCGGTGCCGATGAGTCTGGCGAGCGACCCGCGCAGTTTTTCGCAGACGCGGAAGGCCGCGGAATCTTTGGCAGCGGCTGGTTGGCCCGAGGCCGCCTCGTGCGCCAGAAGTCGTCGGCCAAATTCTTTCAACTTTGGTGTGGCGCTGTTGAGCATTCGTTTCGCCTCCCACATTCAGCCGCCAAGACGGCGTTCCGCGCCGGCTTCGGAACTACGACACCCGGCTGGAGAAGCGGGTCGGGAGCCTTCTGGCGGCGGATGGCCGAAGGCGGGAAGGGCAGAGGCCCGGCAGCGCTTTCGATGACGCCTTTTGAAATCGCGTAGCGCGTGAGACCGGCCACATCGTGAATGTTCAACTTGTTCATCAGTTGTTGCCGATGTTTCTCCACCGTCTTGATGCTGATGCCGAGTTCGTCGGCGACTTGCTTGTTGGCCATCCCTTCCGCGACGAGTTGCAGAACCTCGGCCTCCCGCAAGGTGAGCGGGTCCGAGCGTTCTCCGACAGGGACGTCCCGAAGGAACGCCTGCCGGTAATTTTGCATCATGCGCCGCATAATCGACGGGCTGTAAAACACGTTGCCCTTGCTCACCTCGCGCACACCTTTGATCAGATCCGCCCCGGCGGTTTGCTTGACCAAATAGCCCGCCGCCCCGGCTTGGGTCAATTGATGCACATAGTCATCGTCGCTGTAAGCCGACAGGATCAGGATGCGCGCGCCCGGCGTGTCTTTGATGATCTGTCGCGTGGCTTCAAGCCCGTTGAGCAGAGGCATGCCGATGTCCATCACGATGACGTCCGGCGCCAGCTTCTTCACCATTTGCACGGCCTGCCGTCCCGATTCGCCTTCCCCCACTACGGTGATGTCCGGTTCGGCTTCGAGCAGCATGCGGAGGCCTTCACGGACCACGGTATGGTCGTCAACCAGCAATACTTTGATGTTCACCATAGTAACTCCATTGTCTGCACCAGATGTTTCCTGACACGCTACGCAATTGGACTCGAAACGAACGCCATCCATGGCGTGCCAGCTCCGATTACGTTGTATCGCGGCTGCGGTCTTGAACGGCAAGCGAGTAAGGTTCTAGTGTCTTGACACCGGGCGCTATAGGGTATTGACCCTACTTCGAACCCGTGGGCGGGACAAAAACTGGGGTTCAGCAGGCGGAACCTGCCATTGAATACTCTCGCGTTTGGACGCGAGTTCCATCCGAATCTCCTCGGGAGTCAGGCGGAAGTTTTCGACGGTGTCTGGTAATGTCAGCGTCACGAGAGAAAGTTTGTTCGATTCGCATCAAGTGGTAAGGAGATTTAATGAACATCCTGTCAGGAATTTTTAGAAAAGCGGACCTCGCCGGATGAAACCTCCGTGCGGTTGCGCAAGTGATTTTTGAGGTCGTCTATGATGCGGAACCAAAACTGCACCGTTTCTGCACCAAAAAGGGTGGGGGTGCAGTTCCCGGCTCTCCATTGCTGGAAAATTCGGTAGCACGTCTTGAGTTTACGCGTAAAGTGCTCGCGCTTTCCGGTCGGGCCCGTAGCTCAGCGGTTAGAGCAGGGGACTCATAATCCCTTGGTCCTCGGTTCAAATCCGAGCGGGCCCACCAACCTTTGCAGGGGTTTTATCATTATTCCGTGATCCGGCCAAAAGCCGGTATGGCAATAGTGTGGTTAAATTTCCACCGCTCCGAGAATCCCTGTCAGTTTGACCCTGATCGGCCTCGTTGTTGCGCGTGTGCCGTTCGTCCTCTTCTTGGCAGGTCCGTGATTGACGCATTCAATGATGCCACGTGAGGAGAATTCATCTTCAAAGTGCAATGAAATGCACGGTGGGACAGTAAAGAAGGGCGAGTGACACCGCCGCCGTCGCTGCTCGCCGAGTGCGCTGAAGAAAAACAAGTGAACATTGGGGTGTTGCTCGCAGTGCGCCGTGATCGTGTTAATCATGGATTGATTCGCTGATTCCTTCCGCGTACCACTTCGCCCCATGAACAACACGCGCGGAACACCATTCGTGGTTTTCTTTTGTCTGATCGGGCTGTTGGGCCTTCTTGGTTGCAGCACAATGACGCACCACACCTACACGGAAAATCCCGGCGCTGAAGGCGACGGAAATTTCACCATCGGTCCCGAATACAAAACCGATCCCGACCTCACCGATCTCGGCAATTCGAAGGGAAAATATTTCGAGTTCTCCATGAAGTTGGCCGACAGCAAAATCTTCAAGGGCGACGACAAGACACTCGAACCAGAGAAGAAGAAGGTGCGCACCGAGCGAAAGATTTTTGTCTATGTGCCCGCAGCTTACAAAGACGGCACTGCGGCGCCCATCCTCGTCATCCATGACGGTCCCGGTCAGATGAAGCTCGTCCGCAATGCGCTCGACAATCTCACGATTTCAAAAGATCCGAAGCGCCAACTGCCCGCGTTCATCGCCATCGCCGTCGAGAACGGCGGCAACGACGGCAAGAACAGCGAGCGCGGTTTGGAATACGACACGATGTCCGATCGGATGGCGCGTTTCATTTACGAGGAAGTGTTGCCGTCGGTCTTGGCCAACGTGGACATCAAGGCCGCCTATCCGAAGTTCGCCCTGACATCGAATCCATGGGGCCGCGCGGTGATCGGTTGCAGTTCCGGTGGTGCCGCGGCGTTGACGATGGGTTGGTTTCGGCCGGACTTGTTCCGCCGCATCATCGCCTATTCCGGCACGTTCGTTGATCAGCAGGATGACGACGCCGCCGAGGAGGCCAAATTTCCTCTTGGCGCCTGGGAGTATCACTCCAGCATGAAGCTCATCGAGAAGAGTGAGATGAAGCCACTGCGCATTTTCACTCACGTCTCTGAAAACGATCTGCGCGCCAAAGATCCCGAGGAGACTTACCACAACTGGGTGATGGCTGGCCAACGCACAGACGCCGCCCTGACGGCGAAGGGATACCATCACCGTTTTGTTTTCACCAAGGGCACAGGGCACTGCGACGGCCGCGTGTTTAATCAGACTTTGGCTGACACGCTCGTGTGGGTCTGGCGCGGGTACCACGCTGACTAAATGCGCGGTCGCCAAACCTGATTCATTTACCAAACCAGCGCGGGAGGAAAGTGGTGAGCGCGGGGACGTACGTGATTAACAGCAGGCCAACCGCGATGACGCACTGCATTGGAATCACGGCGCGCGAAACCTGAAGGACTGGTTTTCCGAAACGATAGGACGAGAGGAAAATATTGATGCCGGCAGTGGGCGTCAAAAGTCCGAGCTCCATGTTGGCGAGAAAAATGATCCCAAGATGAACCGGGTCCACGCCGTAAGCCATGCCGAGCGGCACGATGATCGGGACCACCACGACGATTGCGGAGAACATGTCCATCACGCAGCCGACGATGAGCAGGCAGACGTTGAGCGCGAGGAGGAAGGCGTATTTCGAGTGGACAGTTCCGGTGACCCATTCGACGGCGTGAGCGGGAATCTGTGCTTCGATCAGGTAATTGGTGAATCCCAGCGCGACGCCAAGAATCAGAAGAACACCACCGACGAGCAATCCGCACTCTGCCATCACGCGCGAGATTTCGAGCGGCCCGCGGAAGTCGCGATAGACAAACGTCTCGATGACAAAAGCGTAAAAGGCGGTGACCGCAGCAGCCTCAACCGGTGTGGCAAACCCGCCAAACAATGCGACGAGCGCGACGACCGGCAGGAGCAGTTCCCATTTCGCAGTCCAGATGGCGGCGCGTGCTTCGGCAGCGTTGAACTTCGGTCGCTCGGCGTTGTCGCGTGGTCCCAGTCGAAGGCCCAGCCAGATGGCCATCACCACGAGCAACACTCCAGGTCCGAGTCCGCCGAGAAACATTTTCTCGATCGTGACTCCGGAGGCCGTGGCATTGGACCCGGCGACGATCGCGAAAAGGATGAGCGGCAGCGACGGAGGAAAGAGAAGACCGAGTCCGCCCGAGCCGGTGAGCATTCCGAGTGTCGAACGTTCGGAGTAGCCGGCACCGATCAGCACTGGCATGAGCAAACCACCGAGCGCGAGAATGGTGACGCCGGATGCGCCGGTGAAGGAGGTGAAGAACGCGCACGCGAGCACCGTCACGATGGCGGGTCCGCCGCGGAACTGGCCGAGCAACGCCTGGAAGACTCGGATCAATCGTTTCGATGCGCCGCCTTCAGCAAGGAAGTAGCCCGCAAGAGTGAACAGCGGAACGGTTGCGAGCGTGGGGTTCGTCACCATCGAGTAATGCGTGAGCGAGATGGATGCGATCGGCGAATCGTCACCCCAGAATAGAATCAACGCAGCCCCGCCGAGCATCACGAAGATCGGGGCGCCGAGCACGACCGCGACGACCAGCATCACCAAGCCCGGCACCACCAGGCGTGCCGGCGCAATGAACGGATGGAAGCCGATCCAAACCATCCCGCCTGCGACGAGCAGCGCGACGAGCCGCCCACGCCAGGAATCGGCCGCATGCCAGAGCAACCGCAAGGCGATGACCCCAAACCCGAGGGGCATGATCAACTGGATGGTCCAGAGCGGAATTCCGTAGGCGAACAGTTTGCCACCTTCCTTTTCCGCCTGCACCAATTGGAGCGCGGCGAGACAGAGAAAAACCGTGATGCCTGTCGCGAAGGCGCTGCTGAAAACGCGCGCGAACGTTTGCCAGCGGCCTTTGAGAAAATTCGTAAGCGTGGAGAGCGCGAGCAGGCGACGGTCGCGCGCGGCGAACATGCCGCCCAACAAACCGATGATCAAAACAAGATGTTGCTGGAGAGCAGCGGCGCCGGTCACACCGGTGTGGAACCCCTTGCGCGCGACGATCTCGATGAGCGGCAGAAGCATCAGCGCCGCAAGCGAGAGCGCCACGAGAAGATTCTCCGCCTCCCAGAGCCAGCGGAAACGGCCGGTGGGTGTTCGTGACGCCTCGGCCGGAATGGCGACTTGATCTGCGCCCGTCACTTCGCGGCCTCTTTTGACGTGGCGCGGAACACTTTGAGTTGGCTCATCACCTCGTCAAAAATATCGGCGGGAACCGCTGTGCCGCGCACCTTTGGCCATGCTGTTTCCACTACTTGATCCCACGCGGCGTTTACCTCGGGCGTCATGGTGTGAACTTTCAGGCCGCGCTTTTTCAAGGCTTCGATGGATTCCATATTTTCGCGGCGGCCATCAGCCTTGATGAGTTTGCCCGCTTCGAGCGCCGGCTTGCGCAGCGCTTCCTGAGTTTGCGGCGAGAGTGAGTCCCACGTTTTCTTGGTGATGATGGCGGCACCGACGAGCGGCACCCAATTCATTTCGAGCATGTGCGGCGCTGCCGAATCCAGTTGAATCGCCAGCGCGATCGTCGGCGGCATGCACACGCAATCAATCAAGCCAGTCTGGAGGCCGGGCAGGATGTCCGCCACTTCCAGCGGAACAGGATTGCAGCCGACGAAGCGATACACGCTCAACTCAGCCGGGCGGCTGGCGGAAACGAACAGCTTGGTTTTCCTGAGATCGTCCGGCGACACGACCGGTTGCTTGGAGAAAAAGCGAACGAAGCCAGTGTCCGACCAGAACAGCACCACGAAGCCTTTTGCTTCGAGACGCTTCTCCAGCATCGGCTGCAGTTTCTCACTGATGTAGTCCACCTCTTCCAGCGAGCGAAACACCTTGGGCATGGTTTGCAGTCCAGCCACGCCTGGTTCGATTTCCGCCAGGCCGGTGGTGGTGACCATCGCAGCCTGTAACTGGTTCAAGCGCATCCGGCGCACCATGTCCGCTTCGCTGCCCATGGTGCCGTCGGGATAAATTGTTAGAACCGCTCCGCCGCCGGGCACTTTGCGCCACTGTTCACCCATCACCTGAAGGTGCCTGGTGTACGACGATCCTTTGGGCGCGAGCGTGCCAAGGCGCACTTTGATTTCGGCACCCGTGGCGCGTCCGACGGGAAATAGCAACGTCAGCACGAACGCGGAGAATGCGAAGCGAATGAGAAGGCCGAAATGCGGTTTCGGGCTTGGCGTGTCGATCATCGGTTTGTTCTCAGCTTGAAATTTCATGGTCAGTTTTTTTCTTCGATGAGGAATAAATCTGCTTTGCGGGACAAAAGCCAGCGCGCGCGGCGTTGCATCACGGTGTTGACGAGTTGGTGGTCTGGATCCGCCTTGGGGTCGACGGCGAGAGCGCGATTGAGCAACGACTCGAACTCTTTCATATCCTGCTTTTGAATCGTGACGGCTTCCGCGAGGGAAACAAACGGCGATGCGTCCTTTCCCGCCGAAAGTTCGAGCGCGCGGTCAAAGTGTTTTCTCGATCGAGCCGCCGCATCGCCGGCCATGCCTGATCGACTCATCTCGTAAGAAATCAGGAAACCATGAATGGAGCCGTTCCCGTAACTCTCGTCGAGATCGAGCGCACGATCGATCAACGCTTCCATCGCCGGGATTTGTCCCACGAGCTCGGGATTGTCCTTGGAAAGCGAAATGGCCGAAGCCCACGCCGCTGCCGTCCAATAGAGCAGGGGAACGTCAGCCTGGGTCGTCGCCTTGACGACGGTCTTGGGGCTGGCAAGCAATGCCTTCGCAAAGCCCGCGTGTTTCACTTCGAGTCCGCGCAAGCCGTAGCGTTGCGCGCGCAGATAAAGGCGCCTGGCCCGGGTTCGCTTTGCCTC
>JBBRBM010000040.1:0-35170 GCA_038205745.1 Verrucomicrobiota bacterium
GGTCGACAACACGCACAGAAAAATCCGCACGTCTGACGCACCGAGCCTCGTCGTCTTCGACAAACGCACTGGCGAATACCTCGCGCGCGATAACGAGCCCATCGCGCCGAACATCTTCCATTGCACGTGGAGCGCGCCATCGATCGGCGTCGTGAATGGCAAGCCCGTGATCTATTTCTGCGGAGGGAACGGAATCATTTATGGCTTCGAGCCACTCGCGACGAACAGGGTAGAGCGCGCTGAAGACACCGCGCCCCGCAACGGCGATCGTCTTTCCAGGTTGAAGAAAGTTTTCGAATTCGATCCCGATCCGAGTGCGCCCAAGACCGAGGTTCACCGCTTCACCACGAATCGCCGTGAAAGCCCGAGCAATATTTTTGGTATGCCGGTATTTCTCGACGGTCGTCTCTACGTCGCTGGTGGCGGCGACATCTTCTGGGGCAAGAACGAAGCGTGGCTTGAATGCATCGATGCGACGCCACTCGGAGGTGGCGTGCGCACCAACACGATTTGGACTTACACGCTCGACAAACACGTGCTCTCGACGCCCGCGGTGATTGGCGATCTCGTCTTCGTCGCCGATTGCGGACGGAAGATGCATTGCGTCGAGCGCGCGACTGGCAAGGCACTTTGGACGCACGACATCGCGGGCGAGGTGTGGGCTTCGCCGTACGTGGCTGATGGCAAAGTGTATCTCGGCACGCGCAGCGGCGCGTTCTACGTCTTCGCCGCGAACCGTGAGAAGCGACTTCTCTTCGAACACAATTTCCGCGTGCCGATCAGTGCCACGACCACGGCGGCGAATGGCGTGCTCTACATCGCCACGATGTCACAGCTTCACGCGGTCGCATTGAAGAACCCATGAGCGGTCCGTGCAGAGTCTGGACTGGGGTCGCACTCTGCTTGCTCAGCGCTGCGGTGCGCGGCGCGATGTGGTCCACGGCGTATTATCCGGGCTGGACGCAGAACACACTGCGCGCCACGAACGTTGACTTCACCGCGCTCACGCACGTCGTCCATTTCTCGCTCGTGCCGCGGAGGGACGGATCGCTCGACACGGTCGCGAATGTGATCACGCCAGCGAACTCAACCAACATTCTCACCAACGCGCACGCGGCCGGCGTGAAGGTGCTTATTTGCGTCGGCGGCGCGGGAGCACAGGCCGGTTTCCAAATTGCAGCAACTCCGGCGCATCGTGCGACGTTGATCAGTAATCTTGTGAGCTTTGTCAGAACCCGTGGTTACGACGGCATCGATGTGGATTGGGAACCGCTCACGCCGTCGGACGCAGCGAATTTCACGAACCTGATCGTCGGCCTTCGTGCCGCGCTGGATGCGACCGGTTCGCCGAAATTGCTCACCGCCGCCACTGCCACTCAGCCGGCGTTTTTCGCCCCAGTGCAGGACAAGTTCGATCAGATCAACCTCATGACGTACGACCTCGCGGGTACTTGGAACGGCTGGGTCACGTGGTTCAATTCTGCGTTGACGGATGGCGGCACGCGATTTCCGAAAGGCGGAAAATCTCTGCCGTCTGTTGATGGCATGGTGAACTTTTTTGTCACCAATGGCGTCGCGCGGGCGAAGCTCGGGATCGGCATGCCGTTCTACGGCTACGTGTGGACAGCAGGCCGCGGCACCTCGACGGGAGGCGCTGCCTTGCCGCGGCAGACGTGGAGCACACCGCCCACGATCACCACGCTTGGGTTCAACGGCATCATGACCAACTTCTTTCAGCCTTCGCGCTACGCCTGGGACACGAACGCGCAAGTGCCGTACCTCAGTGTCGATAATGCGGGCGCGGCGAGCGATCGTTTCATTTCGTACGATGACGCAATTTCGCTCGCAGCCAAGGTGCATTATGCGAACACGAACGGACTCGGTGGCGTGATGATCTGGGAACTCTCGCAAGGCTGGCGCGGCGAACAGCCAGCGGGCAAACGTGATCCGCTGCTGCAGGCCGTGAAGCGCGCGATCGCATCCGAAAATCTGAAATCCAAAATCCCCGATCCTCAATCCTCAATTCAGGTGCGGTAATTGAGGGTTGAGAATTTTGCGATGTAGGATCGTTTGATCGCTCAACACGTTGCACTTTCCTCTGCCGTTTGCTTTGGTTCTGCGGCTTTTCAACTATGAGTAAAATCGTCGGCATCGATCTCGGCACCACCAACTCGCTCGTTGCGACGGTGGATGCGGGCATTCCGTTTGTGATCGCGGACGCGGAAGGGCATCGGCTCACGCCTTCGGTTGTTCACTTTCCCGCGGCCGGTGCGGAGCCGATCGCGGGACACAAGGCTAATCGCGTGCGCGTGCTGAAACCGGCGGAGACGGTTTACTCGGTGAAGCGCTTCATGGGCCGGCGCGGCTCGGACATTGCGCGGGAGGAAATGCTGGTCACGTATCCCGTGCGCGGTGAAGGCACGGGCGCGGTGACGATCGACATTCACGGACGCAGTTGGACGCCGGAGGAAATTTCCGCCGAGGTGCTGAAGAAATTGAAACGCGATGCCGAGGCATCTTTCGGTGAACCTGTCACGCGCGCCGTGATTACTGTTCCCGCTTACTTCAACGACGCTCAGCGCAACGCAACCAAGAAAGCCGGCGAACTCGCGGGCTTCACCGTCGAGCGCATTGTCAACGAACCGACCGCGGCGGCGCTGGCGTACGGCTTGGACAAGCTGAAGGAGAAATCAAAGATCGCGGTGTACGATCTCGGCGGCGGGACATTTGACCTCTCGATCCTTGAGTTGAACAACGGCGTGTTCCAGGTGCTCTCGACCAACGGCAACACGCGTCTGGGCGGCGATGACCTCGACAAGTGTCTCGTGGATTTTCTTGTGGAGAAGATCAACGAAAGTGCCCCTGGCATCCTGCCGGGTTCGGGTGCGGTGGAAGGCAATGCGTCGCAGCCCGGCGAGACGCCGGGGGCACGTTCGTCGATCCTCTCCCGCATTCGTGAAGTGGCTGAGCAGACGAAGATTCGTCTCAGCACCGAGGACGAAGTGGAGATTCAACTTCCATTTCTCACGGGCAGTTTCAGTTTCAGCTACAAGCTCACGCGTGCGGAACTGGAGAGCCTCACTCGTGACATCATCATGCGCACGCGCGCGCATTGCCTTCGTTCGATTGCGGACGCGAAGCTCGAAGCCAGGGATCTCGACCAGGTGGTTCTCGTCGGCGGCCAGACGCGCATGCCGCTCGTGCGCAAGTTGGTGGGCGAATGGTTTGGCTGTGTCGAGTTCGAGGAGCAGCGCGGCGACCTCCGTCTCGGCGGCGAGTATCACACCGCCAAAGGGCCACAGCTCAACACATCGCAGAATCCCGACGAAGCGGTCGCCCTCGGCGCGGCGATCCAGGCGGAGATTCTTTCGGGTGGTTTCAAGAATCTGTTGCTGCTGGATGTTACGCCACTTTCGCTCGGCATTGAGACGTTCGGTGGATTGATGAACGTGATCATCCCGCGCAACACCACGATTCCCGTGAAGGCGGGTGAGCTATTCACGACGGCGGTGGACAATCAGCGCTCGATGTTGATCCACGTCGTTCAAGGCGAACGCGAGCGCGTGAAGGACAACTGGAGCCTCGGGCGCTTCGAACTGGAATTCGAGCCTGCGCCGAAAGGCGTGCCGCGCGTGGGAGTTCAATTCGAGATCGACGCGAATGGCATTCTCCACGTCCTCGCGCGCGACGTGAAAACCGGTTACCAAAAAGTGATGGAGATGAAGAGCGCCGTCGATGTGGACGACGCCGAAGTCCAGAAGATGGTCGAGGAATCCGTCGAGCATGCCTTCGATGACTTGCGCGCGCGGCAATGGATTGAAGCGAAGATCCGCGCGGGCGAGACGATCATGGCGACACGCAAGACGAAGGGCGACTACGCGAGTGAGCTTGATCCCGAATACAAACAGCAGATCGACGCCGCATTGGAGGAAATTGAAGCGGTGCTCTCAGCGGAGGAGCCGCGCACGAAAACCGGCGATCCCAAAAAGCTCAAGGAAGCCAACGCGAAGCTCGACGAAGTCACCAAACCTCTCGCCGATCACGCGATGGACAAGGCGATGGAAGCGGCGTTGCGCAAGCGCGGGCTGATTCCGTGACGTTTCAATTCTTGGAAGGTTCGCCGCTCGCCTCGCGCAACACCTGCACGGTGAAGCCGCCTTTGAATTCCTCTTTGGTGACGTAGTTCCAGTCGTTCAGGTTTTCGAGCGGGATTTCGATTGGGTCACCAAGCTTCATTTCGCCAAGTGCGACGGGATCGTTCGCCAGTCGTCCGTGAATCGTTTCGCCGTCAATGCGCTCGACCTGAACCCAAATGAACTCCGTATTGTCGTCCGCCGTGACCGGCGCCTTGATCGAGAAATGTTCTCCGCCCTTTGCATTGAAGGCTTCGACGAATTCAGGCCATCGACGGCGTGCCTCTTCAACCGCGGCTTTCATCCGCGGATCGTCGTCCGTGATCTGGATGACGGGCGCAAACGTAAGCTCGGCGAAGACTTCGAGCGGGTTTGGACCGCGCAACTTTTCAATCATTGTCGGCTCATACGCGAGGATGCGCCCACTCTCAGGTGTGTAGATGGCAAGGCAATCGTCATCGAGCAGTTCGGCGAAAAACTTGGCGATCAAAGGATACGCGTCTTCGCGCGATCTGGCGTCGTCGGCCATGTGGAGGAGATCGATGGACAGCCACGCGGTATGCGTCTCAAGCGCACGACGAAGGCGCAGTTCGTCCATCTCGGCGCCGGGATCGTCTCCCTCCTCGAAGTAGCGTTTCGAAAAATTGTTCACGAGGAACGTCATGCCCGGAGCGTTGACGATGAACGACGGGCTCTTGCCCATCGCGAGCCATGCCTCGCCCTCCTGCTTCGGCATTTGATCGCCCCAGAGCCGTTGGGCGATGTCAGCGAGCTTTTTGTCGGTAAGAAAATTGTTCGGCACGCGCCTGAACTGAACGAGCGAGATGAGCGGCTTGTCGCGCTCGCGTTTCGCCGCGCGCATCTCGCGCACCACATCCCAGGCGAGCAAGCCGAGGCCAGCGATGCCGGCGGCGGGAAGCCACGAGAAACCTTGCGCGTAAATCTGGTAGGCAATCACGCCGATGCCGGCGACAAGTCCGGCCAGCGCGGGCCAGAATGACCACCGTTGACGATACGCCATTCCCACGGCGCCCGCTGCGAGGAGCGAACCCAATGCGCACTCCTGAACAATTCCTTTCCTGAAGCCGCCCACGATCAATGCGGCCCCGAGAATGAAGATGAGGACGTTGGCCCAGGTCAGCCGAGGTTTCATATCGGGGTGATGCGCCGCATCATGGGCAGAGACGTATGCGGGAGCAATGACGGATTGCTTACCGCGAGCCGGGAGGAAGCTCGGGTAATGATGGCTTCAAAAGAAAATTGCGAATGCGCGGGTTGAACTTTTCGTAATAGTCTCCGGTGTATCGAAGCTGCGCACCCGTTCGAACATCAAATGCAGCAACGAGGTGTTTGTGAAGTGCCAGCGCGCATCGGTCGCCGTCTCGCGTCCAATAGACCTGATAAAATACACCGCCTTCAGAGGAGCCCTTCGCTGCGACTAGATCCCGGCAGAACTCCACATCGGACTGTTTCGTTACCGCGGCGTTTGTCGTGCCGAAGTTTGGCGGCATATACCAAATCTCCGGAACGATTTGCGTACGCTTTCCATTTGTGTTGATCAACACTTGGAACGAGTGGCCTTGGAGAAAACCAAACATCCAAATTTCAACGGTAGGACGACCAAGCGAGAGATGCGTTTCCATCAGTTTTCCGTGAACGGCTTTGCTTCGAATTACGAAAAAGAACGATAAGGACAACAACGATACGACGATCACGGCGAGGACCGTGCAGCCAAGTCGCAGTTGCTTTCGCTCGTCCATAGATCGGTTCGCTACGGCATGTTTCCATCAACCACCGTCCGCAACTCCCGCAGCCGTTGTTCCGCATCGAGATCGATCACGCAAAAGTTCGCGGGCACGCCGACGGCGATCTCGTTCTTCAGTCCGACAAAACGCGCCGGTGCTTCGGACGCGCGCCGCCAGCATTCGTGCCACGAGCAGCCGAGCATTTGCGCGGCGCGAAAAACGCCTTGCACTGGCTGCAGTGCTGAACCGGCGAAGTTTGTCTTGCCGGGCTGACGGACGATTTGATCCTCGCCAACTTCGACGTCGAGCTTGCCGAGTCTGTATTTGCCAGCCGGCGCGCCCGCGGCAGCCATCGCATCCGTCGTGTAATAAATCGCGCGCGTGTCGAGCAGTCGATGGAGCACTCGAAACGGAGCAGGGGAGACGTGAATTGCGTCTGGGATAAAACTCACTGTCAGTCCCGGCGTCTCGCAGATGCGCCACAAAATGTTGTCGTGCCGATCCAATTCACGAGGGCAGCCATTCGCGAGATGTGTAAATCCTGTCGCGCCGGCGCGCACCGCGTCGCGCAGCACTTCGGTGGACGCGTTCGTGTGGCCGAGACTTATTTTCACTCCGAGCGACGTCGCGAGGGCAATCGCCGCGATGGCGCCGGTGCGCTCGGGTGCCAGCGTGAGCAACAACGGATCGGCTCCGGCTGCCGACCTAAGTTCGCAAATGCGCTCACTCGTCGGATCGAGCATGAGCGCGGAATCATGTGCGCCGCAGAAGCCGGGCTCGTCGGACAGGCACGGTCCTTCGAGGTGCCAGCCCACGATCGCTGACTTCAGTTCGAGCGATTGCTCGCGCAGCTCTCTCGCTCGGCGCAATCGTGCGACCAGCGTTCGCCACTCGGCCGTGATGAGCGTGAAGAAAAATTTTCCGCAACCATCGCGTCGTAATGCACGCGTCGCGTTGAGTAATTGATCGACGCTCAAATCGTCCCGTTGAAAATCAATTCCGCCGTAGCCATTTACTTGCACGTCGAACAATACCGGCGCGATCCAGCGTGCCCCCGGCGTCTCGCCGGGCTTCCCACCCGGACCCGGCAGGATGCCGGGGGCACGTTCAATCGCGGTGATCATTCCATCGCTCCACTTCACCCGCAGCGGGCGTCGCGTCGCGTAGTGCATCGCCTGGATTTCGCCGGAGTTCATGCGGTGCCCCCGGCGTCTCGCCGGGTTCGGCGCTTGGACCCGGCAAGATGCCGGGGGCACATTTTATCTGAGTTCATGCGGTGGCTGCCTCTCGTGTCTTCTTTCGTGCGTCCGTTCGGTAAAGCACGTCTGCGACGTTGCGGACGTATTGCTCGTCGGCGATGCCTTCGGTGGCCTCGGCGGGAAATTCGACTTTGCCTTTGAAGTGCGCCGCCAGTTCGCTGAAGAGCTGGACGCGCGCGGCGGGTTCAAACTCGTCGCGGCGCATGATGGCCTGCAACGCCACCGAAGCCTCGGCCGGACTGACGCGCTGGCGCAGGCGCGCTTCGAGATGCGGGTAGGCGCGGAGCGAATTGAATTTGCCGGGCAACAGTTGTTCCAGGTCGGGCTGAAATATTTTCGGAATGCGAATGACGACCGTGTTCGCCGCGATGTCGCCCAGCCGTTGCGCCTTCCGGCTCACGAACGCCGACAGTCCGCCCACGACGTAAAACGCCGGCAGCAAATCCACCATGCGCAGCAAATTGCGAATCACGACCTGGTTGAATTCGAGCCGCATTCCCTCGGCATCGACCACGCGCAACTTCAGCACGCGTTTGCCGATGGTTTGCCCGCGCCACCACCATTCCATCACGATCGAGTATCCAAGCGTCACCACGAAGTAGAGTAACATCCCGGCTGCGGCGGCGATGTCCGGGTTGATGAACATCGCGAAACGCATCAGGAGTTGAATCGCCGTGAGCAACGCACCAATGCAAAGCAGATCCAGCATGAACGCGAGGAACCGCGCCATCGGACTCGCCAGGGTTTGGGAGAAGACGATGCCTTCGGGAGTTTTGATTTGGAGCGTCGTCGTTTTCATTTCGTTGCGACGCTTTTCTGAAAACCAGCGCGGCTGAGGAACAGCACCAGCACCACAAGTTCAACGCACCCGAATGCGATCTTTACCGAGTACGGCAACACTGGCGCGTGATACTGGGACATGAACGCTTCGATGAATCCCGCCCACACCAGCATTAGCGCCACGCCGATGATGATCGTGGTGAGATCGCGCGAGACTTCACGCAAGCGCACCGTCAACCGTTCGCGGCGCCCCCAGCCGATCAGCGCATTTGCCAGCACGAGTCCCGCCTGGCCTGCGATGAGGATTGCGGGGATTTCAATCACGCCGTGTGGCAGCAACCAGCCAAGCAAAAACTTTGTTTGCCCCGCCATGATGTAATCCGTTCCGACCAGACCGAGGATGATGCCGTTGTAAAAAAGCAGGATGATGGTGCCGACTCCGTAAGTCATTCCGAGCGCCATCGCCTTGATCGAGACGGTGATGTTGTTGCGCATGAGAAACGCGGAGAAACTCGCCTTCTTCCCGGCGTAACGATCCTCCTTCGCCGTTTCCTCTTCGCGCACGCGCTCGGTGGGATCGCCGAGATGGCTGGCGAACATCTCAGGCAGAATCGCCTGCTTGGCCTCCGAATCGAACGTCATGGCGAACGTGCCGAACAAAGTGCCGACGATGGTGATCGCGACCGACAGCCAGAATGCCTTGATGTGGCGGCGGAACGTTTGCGGCAGCGTGTGCATGAACCACGTGAACGGTTTGAACCTTCGCTCGCGCGAACGCGTCTCGTGAATCTCGCTGTACGCGCGCGCCACCAGACTCTCAAGATAGCGCCGCAATTCCGGCTCGGATGAAAACGTGACGAGCTTCCCGAGATCGGCGGACGTGCGCTCGTAGAGGTAGTGCAAGCGCCGCGCCTGATCGAGGGTCAGCTTGAAGCCGGGATCTTCCTCGACGCGCACGAGCAGACCTTCGAGCTCGCGCCACAACGGCTCTTCGACCGCGCTGAATTTTTCGACGTCGATGATCACAGGAGTTGGCGCTGCTTCACGTTCACATATTGCGAGACGAGATCGACGGCGAGCTTCTCGCTGTCCAACAGGGAGAATCTCACGCCGCGCCGGTGCAAAACCTTTTCCAGCTCGCGCAGGTTCTGCCAGCGCATGTGGCCACCGAGCTTCTCGTAAAGATCGCCCTCGCTCTCAACCGCGCTGCTGAACAACGGCTGCGCGCCTGCCGGCTGCAACATGTTCACGAGGATCAAATGCTGGCGGCAGAGCAGGCTCATGTTGCGCACGAAACCTTCCGCGAGCACCGGATCATCGAGCGACGTGAGAAAGAACAGCAGGGCGCGCCGGCGCATCCGCAGCCGGATGAATGTGCTGAGTTCGTCGAAGTCCGGTGTCACCTCGCGCGGTTGCAGCATGTAGAGCGCGTCGCGGCACGCGTGATAGTGCGCCTTCCCATTTCGCGCGCGGATGAACGTCTCGACCTTGTCGCTGAACGTGAGCAGGCCGAACAAGTCGCCTTGATGTTCCGCCGCGAGGCCGAGCACGAGCGCCGCGGTGATGAACCGTTCGAGGGAGTTGGTTTCGGGTTCCGAGTTTTGGGTTTCGAGTTGAGGAGCGCCGACGCCCGGCGAACTCGAAACCCGAAACTCGGAACCCGAAACTTTCCTCGCGCTTAACCGCGAGCTGTCGATCACGACGTAAATTTCCTGCGTGCGTTCAATCTGGAAAATTTTCGTGACGGGCTGGCCGCGCTTGGCGGTGGCCTTCCAGTGGACCTCGTCGTAGCTGTCGCCGGGAATGTAGTCGCGCAGCTTCTCGAAATCGCGTCCCTTGCCGACCATGCGCTGCGCGTGCAAACCAACAGCGCCGCGATTCAAAAACAACGCCGCGAGATTTTTGCGCTCGCGCATGAGGTTCGGGTAAACGCGCACTTCGCTGAACGTATCGAACGATTTCCAAAACGCCCACAGCCCGAGCGGTGATGTCGCTTCCGCTCGAAACGAACGAATCGTGAACTTGCCGCGTTCACTCGGCACCAATGCCCAATCGAACTGCGACCACTCGTTGTCTGCGGGAAGCGCGACGGTTGTTTCCTCGCTCGTCGAACGCAGTGCTGCTGGCATTTCAAGAGCGATGCGAAGAGTAGTTGCCGCCTGACGTTCATTGCGCACGCGTACCAGGAGTTTCAGTTCACGATCCTTCGAAGCGCGCGTCACCTCCGGCAACTCGACGCTGATGCCGCGAAGTCGCGGCAACACGAGCGCCGCATCGATCGCGACACCAACCAGAAACAGCACCACGACCGCCGCCGCAAACGGACGCGCCGGCGTGTCCATGCCTGCGAGCGTGCCGAACGGCAACAGCACGATCGCCGACCAGACCAACAGTCGTGTGCGCGGGATGATCATTGTTGAGCGTCTCGATCCGCGTCGTCCAATGTGCTCGGCGTCGCACCGCGTAGCGGTGCCCCGAAGGTAGCCGTGGGTTTCAACCCACGGAAAACCGGGATCGCGAATGATCCTGTCGCGTAGCGACGGCTGACAGAGCCGCGATTAATCAAAAAGGTATCGTTCGTCATACTTGATCTCATGCTTTTGCAAGAACGTCCTGTATTCCTCCATGAAGGATCGCGTCCGGTGATGCTCGCGCTGGGAGCGGATGTAATCTTCCACATCAGGAATTTGCGATCTGCTCACGGTGAACGCGCTGAAACCATCCTGCCATGCGAAGTCGCGACACTCGGGAAACGTTTCTTTGATCCACGGTGATCATGGTTTGCCTCCTCTTTGCATGTGCCTTGGTCAGGCGTCGCTACGCGACGCATTCCGTTCGGACGCGCTTTCCGTGGGTTGAAACCCACGGCTACCTTCGGGTCGTCGCTACGCGACGGGGATGCCGCATTCGCGGCGACAGACGATGACGTTGCGACGGGCGCGGCAACGCGCGATGAGGGCGCGTCTGCGAGGATTGGCACGAGTAAGTTCATCTCGGCACCGCAAGCTCCTGGAGGATGCGTTGAATCACTTCGCCGACCGCCAACCCTTCGATCTCAAACTCAGGGCGAAGGATCAATCGGTGCTCCAGTACGGGCACGGACATTGCCTTGATGTCGTCTGGCGTGACGAAATCGCGGCCGGAGATGGCGGCGTGGGCGCGCGAGGCGAGAAGCAAACTCTGAGTCGCGCGCGGTCCGGCGCCCACGAGCACGCTCTCGTGCTGACGCGTGGCACGCACGATGTCCACGATGTAGGCCACGAGTTCCTCGCGGATCGTGATGCCATGGAGTTCGCTGCGCATCGCGCTCAGATCTTCTCCGGTGATCACGCGCTGCACGGCGCCGCTCGCGAGCGTCAACTCGGGCGATTCGGTGCCGAGCATTCGTTGCGCGAGCAGGAACTCCTCATCGCGTCCCGGCGTCGTCATGGTGATCTTCAGCATGAAGCGATCTTTCTGCGCTTCGGGGAGCGGATAAGTGCCTTCGTATTCGATCGGATTCTGCGTCGCGAAGACCACGAAGTTGTCCGACAACTTGTGCGTCTCGCGATCGATCGTCACGTTTCGTTCCTGCATCGCCTGGAGCAGCGCGGACTGCGTCTTTGCGGGCGCACGATTGATTTCATCGGCGAGCAGGAAGGTGGTGAACACCGGGCCCTTGATGAGCGTGAACTCGTTGCGTTGGAGATTGAAAACATTCGTGCCGGTGATGTCGGCGGGCATGAGATCCGGCGTGAACTGGATGCGCGCGAACTCGCAGCCGAGCACATGCGCGAGAGTGCGCACGAGCAGCGTCTTGGCGACACCGGGCACGCCTTCGATCAGCGCGTGCTGGCCGGTGAAGATGGCGATGAGCGCTTTGTCCACCGTGTCGTTCTGGCCGATGATGACCTTGGAAATTTCGTGGCGGGCCTGCGCCAGAACCTGCTTGAGATGTTCGGTGTTCGGGATCATGTGCGTTACTTCTCGTTGAGAATGCTGGAAATGGTTTTGTAAGTCTCGATCGGGTTCGGTTGCGCAGAAGTGTTGAACGACTCAACCGCGGCGCGAACCTTTTCCCGTTTGCGCGGTGAGGCCCGGCGATCAAGCGCGCGCGATTTGTGCCACTCGGTCAAACACGTTTGCAGCAATTGCTCCGAGGAAATGCTGCGTCGCAACAGGTTCACAAAACCCGCGGCAGATTCGCGTCCGCGGACTTCTTCGGCGGCTGCGGCGTTTTCCGGCGATGGAACGAAGCTCAATGAATTCTTCCACACAAACAACGCTGCGAGCACCACGAGGGCGAAGATGCCGCCGTGAAGATTGTAGCGACGCGCGAGGGCGGCGATGCCAGTCGTCTCATGCACGCCTAGATGCGCCTCGTCGAAAATGATGTCGAGGTTCGGGCCGGCGAGCCACGCGAGAAGTTTTGGCTCGCGCTCCTTTTGCAGCGCTTCGTTGCTGGCGAAATAGGAATCGGTCGCGAAGACGATCGTGCCCGAGCCGAGTTGACGTTCGATCATCACGGGATCGGTGCCGCGGGCGTAGATCACTTTCCAATCGAAGCTCAGGTTCGTGAAGATAAGCGCGCTGTGCCACGAGATGGACGGAGGCATTTGTTGCGGCAGCAACGCCGTCACAGGAACCGGTTGCAATGTTCTATCGCTGCCGCGTTTCACTTCATGAAAGTCGAGCCGGCAGCCCCACTTCTCGGTGAGATCGATTACGGTGCGGCCGAGTTCGTCTTTGGTTTTGCCCTTGAAGGCGGGATTGTTCGTCGCGCGAATCCGGCCCCAGAAGCGTGGCATGGCGAGCTGCGGATAGAGTGTCACGACGAGGCGTCCGCCATTGCGGACGAAGCCGTCGAGCTTTCGATATTCCTGCTCGTCGGATTCCAGTTCATCCCACGGCAGTCCGAAGACGAACAACGTGGCATCGCGTCCATCGGGCAGATGTTGCGGCGCCCGGAAATTGCGGCGCACGTGTGCTTCACTGGCCCCTTTCAGGCTTTCGAAATAAATCTTCGTCCCAAACGGATCGGCGCGCAGCGAGGAATACTCGGGATAAACATCGCCGCCCGCGAAGCGCAGCGCGAAAAGATGCACCACGCCCCAGACAAACACCGCCGCGAGCGCAGCCAGTGTAATGAAGAGTATGGCGCGGCGGTTCAGCATGACTTGATGCGTTCGACGTTCACGCGAAACTGCTGGAGCAAATCAGTCGTCACGTCGTGCAGCCCGTACCACACGCGATCGAACGTGGAGACATTCTCCGAGAACATCGCGGCCACTTGCGGCAGCGCGTGGCTGCGGCGCAGGACTTCGCGCTCGTAGTCGCGGTTGCTTTTGAACTTGGCGAGCGTGACGAGATTGCGTTCCGCGAGGTGCGACAGACTCGCGAGATAAAAGGCGCGCAGCGCGAGACGGAGGTCACCGCGCTCGATCATCTCCAGTCCGAGCCGCAACCAGCCATCTTCCGGCAATTGCTCGGCGGTCACGTCGTCGTCCGCCAAGTCCGGCGGCGCTGCGGCCACTTCGGCCTCGGCGATCGCCGCACGCGATTTGATGCGGATGCGCCAGATGAAATACAGCAACAGCCCGATGGTGATCGCGACGATGACGATGAGCGTATAAGCCAGACCTTCCTTGGTAAACAGAGAGAACCCAGGGCCGCCCCGCGGCGCCCCGCCGCCGAACAGCTTCTTCATGAAACGCCCGAATGATTCGAACACGCCTTCGAACCATTTCGCGATGCGTCGGAGCAACTTCCATTCGCGTTCGTGCTCTTTCGGCTCGACGTATTTCAGGCGCGGCGTGCGCCAGGTGTATTCGGGTTTGCGCAATACCTCATCGATCGACTCGTTGAGATTGCCGGGATCAATGCGGTGCGCGCGTGCGGCGGCCGGTGGTGGCTCCGCAGCAATTGTCGAACAGGTTCCCGTGACGAACATCAGCGCCGCCAGCGCCGCGAGCGCGAACTTGCGCAGCGCCACGCGCAAATCTTCGCCGCTCTTCCGCGACTCGCCGTAAAAACAGCGCAGCACATAAACCGTTTTTAGCAGCGGGTCCACGCAGAGAAATGTCAGCGCGAAAATCACCGCAATGAAGGTCGTGTTGAACGCGCTCCCGGCGCTGAGAGTGAATGGCGTCTCGATCCCGGCCAGCGTCTTCAGCATTTGCGGCACGAGGAACACACAGATACCGAGGTTCAGCAGCACGATAAACGTGAAGCAGCACAGGATGGAAAGCACGGTGTGGTTTTGCATCCAGTCGTATTTCGCCTCGCGCCAGCATTGCGCGATGAAGCGGCGCAGCGATTCATCCCCGCGCGCGCCCAACACAGTTGCATTCTGGTAAAACGCGAACAGCCAGCCGAACGGGAGCATGATCGCGAACGCCACCGGCAGCAGGAACAGTCCGCTCGGCTGGATCACGAGTTGCCGCGCAGCCACTCGCGCCACCCGGCCAACAGTCCAGCGCGGCAGCGGTTCGCGGCTGACGTGCGTGCGCACGATGCCGGCAAAGACCGCGTGCCACGTCTTCATCCAGATGAAGAGGACGGCAATGCCCATTGCGCCGCCGACAAGATGGTTCTCTGCGAAAGCGCTGCGACTCATGTCCGACCAGAAAAACAACAGCGCGAGAATGAACGGCCCCGTGCCGACGAAATAAGCCAGCAGTGCTGTCACAGGCGCGGTGCGCAGCACATGAACTGATTCTTCGAGGAGATTCAGCGCGCCGGTCCGTGAATGTTGATCGCGTCGCTTCATGGTGCGTTGAACAAGCGATCCGTCCAGACGTTGCCCTCGTGAAAGCTGGACGGGATCAAGAGCAGGGATTCACCGACGAAATAAAAAAACAGGAACGCAACCAGCAACCCGAGTGCGCACGGCACGAGAGCAGAAAGCCACGCAACACGTGATCGCTTTATTGTCTCGGTTCCCGCCAACCGCGTCAGGCACGACGCGCAGATGACGCGATCGTCGTGTTCAGTGACGCATTCGCGGCAGTAGAACTGGCGGCATTCAGGGCAGCGCGCCACGGCCTCCCGCAACGAATGGTGAAAGCAGCGTTGATGGGCGAGCGAGGACATCAGCCAGCGACGGGCGGCGCGGCCACGATGGGAGCGCTGCCGATTCCCTGGCTCTGATCGAAATCAGCGCCGAGTTGTTCGCGCGGCATCTCACCTTGCGCCGCCGTGATGAATGGGCGAATGCGATCGAGCACTTTTCTCGCGGTGCTCATGCGGCTGATCGCGGTGAGGCGCTCGGTTTGGACAGCCGTCCGCACGTGGCAGGTACACATGGGACCGATGAATGCGTTGATGATCAGTGAGAGTAAAAACAACGAGGCGATGCTGCCGAAAACAGAGCTGCCCACGGTATCGTTCACCGCGATCGCAATCAGTGTGAAGAGGAGTGCGATCGCACCCCACACTCCGTTCCACACCATTCCCATCGCGGTCTTGCGCACGACGATGGCCTGAATGTCGGCGAAGAAGAATCGTTTGTAGCTCTCGCTGTAGCCGACGGTTTGCACCACGAGGATGTGGTCTTCGCCCAGATAAAGACGCGACGTGCCGGCCAGCGTGCGGCCGCGTCCCGGCAGGCGTTTGTATTTCGGTGCGTTCATCGCGTTCGCTTAAAGGCGGAAAATATTCCGTATGCCGCCGCGCCCCATCCGATCAGCGTGAGCGTGGAGATAATGATGGCAAAGATGAAGCGGGCCTTCGTGCGCGGCGCGAGGCTGCCCGGTTTCTTCCACGTCATGATGGAGAAGATAATGGCGCCGGGCGCGGTGACGATCGTGATTGGCCACGCCAGAATCGGAAGAAGCGACAAGCTCAGCGCGATGCTGTCGAAGAGCGTGCGCTTGTTTTCAAGCGTGACAATTTTGCCTTTGCGCCGCCCGGCTTCGACGCAGGATGGACAAAGATGTTCGCCGTGCAGTTCCACATCGCAGAGCGCGCAGATGAAACGGCCGCACGCGTCACAGGGCACGTGCGCGGTTTTTTGCGGATGATAGAAGCAGGTGGCTTGTCCTTCCTGAAGCGCGAGTTCACCGGCGCTGCCACGCTGGGTGTCGCGGAAGAACGCGGGGAAAACTTCCGTGCGAAGCAACGCCTGGCAACCTGGGCAGGGCGTCGGCTCCGGCAGATTGACGACGCGCGAGGGGAGCGGCGTGAAGCATTTCGTGCAGACGAGGACGCTCATTTATAAACCACGCGCGTGCTACAGATGTGATCGTGCAGCGACCGCTTCTGATCATCGAAACCCGCTATGATGTATCCGATGTAGCACGTAAGGCCGCTGACCATTTCGGCAAAGTAGCGGCCGAACGCCTTCCCAGTGCTGATCTTGCTTCCGTCCGCGTTGATGATTTTGAGTCCGACCGCCATTTTCCCCGGTGTAGCGGCACGAGTGGCCACGAAGTAAACATTGTAAGCCGCGCCCAACACGATCGCGATGGCTTGAAACGCCAGTTGCATTCCCAGAGCCGCAAACATTGTCGCGCCAGTCGGTGCGCCGCCGGGAGGCGGAGCAAAACCCATTGCACCACCAGCGCCGATCAGGAAGAACACGATCATCATGGGCACGCCAACGATCAGGCCATCGATGAATTTGGCGACGAACCGGATCCAGAATCCCGCGTAGCGCACCACTCCAGGCGTGGTGGTGATGGCGCCTTCGCGCAGCTTCTGGACGTAAGTGGATTTGCAGTTCGAGCAGACGAAGGCATCGCCAAACCGAATGGTCTGTTCCACGGGAAAGGTCTGGCGGCATTCGGCGCACACGACGCCGCCGGCTCCTCCGACAGTCGGCGGCACGGGCATCGGCTCCGTGGCCGATGGAGCGACGGCAGCACTATAGGGCAGCCAGTTCGCCATCCCATCGCGCCAGACGAGCGTGTCGCCGCGCACGGCTCCCATGGCGACGAGAGATTGGAATTGTTCGTCCGTGACCGGACCCGTTTGCTGGCCGTTTTCGGCGTAATACCAAGGCATAAGTGGAGGCGATTGACAGGCGGAGAGTGAAGGAAAGGTGGCGGCGATGGAAAGAGATTTTGGGAAAGTAATCAGTGAGTCAGTAATCAGTGAATCAGTCTGTGTGGTGAGCCGCCGTCACTGATTTACTGATTACTGTTTCACTGATTACTCGTACCGCAGCGCCTGAATAGGATCGAGCTTCGAAGCTTTGATCGCGGGAATCAAACCCGCCAGCAATCCGACGCCCGCGCTGAACGCAAACGCCATGATCATCGCTTCGACGGTGATCACCGGCATGTTTCCAGTGGGCGTCAGGTCGGCCAGCAGTTGCACGAAGCCGTACGATACAATCAATCCGGCAACGCCGCCCAGCACGCCGATCACGACGCTTTCGACGAGGATTTGTGTGAAGACGGCGGCGGTTGTGGCGCCGACGGCTTTGCGCAGTCCGATCTCGCGCACGCGTTGTGCGATCGAGGCGAGCATGATGTTCATGATGCCGATGCCGCCGACGAGCAGGCTGATCGCGGCAATGATCCCGCCGCTCACACGCGCGTTGCGGATGGCGATATTGATGTTCTCGACGTTGTTCTCCTGCGTGCGAAACGTGAAGTCCTCGATGCCACGATGGGTCATCAGCATGACGTTCCGCGCTTGTTGAAGAGCGGGTTCGAGCTTGTCGAGACTGGAGACTTTGATGTCGATATCGGAGAGCCGCGGATCGGGTGTGGAATTCGTGCCGCTCGCGGCCCGGAAGCGGAGCCACATCGTGTTGAGCGGGATGTACGCGGTGTAATTCTTCATCCGAAACGCCCAGCCGCCGCGTCCGCGTCCGCCCCAGCCGCGCGCGCGCTGCACGCCGTTGGTGTTTTGTTGATCGTGATACTCGCCGGCCTTCTTCAACTCGCTCAAACGTTTGTCCGCCTCGCTCTCGTAATGTTCGAACATGCCCACGACGACGAACGGCTGTTGATTGAGCGAAATGATTTCGCCGACCGGGTCGATTTCGCGCCCCGTTTCTTCAGGCGAGCCGAATAATTCGTCGCGCAAGCCGGTGCCGATCACGATCACGTTTTTGGCCAATTCATCGTCGAGCGCACTAAAGAAACGGCCCTTGGCGATCTTGTGCAGGTTCATGTCGAGCACGACGGGCCAGACGCCGACGAGCTCGGAGGGCACGGCCACCTTGCCGCCGCGGGTGAGGACGGGGCCGCGGAAACCCATCTCGGGCGAAATCATGCGCACGAGCGGCGCGCTGTCGCGGAGCGCGTAAACGTCCCGCATCGTGCGGCCGGGCGCTTCATCGGCGCGATGGTCCTGCTCGGGCGGAACGGGCTGTTGCTCGGTGATGACTTTATCCAGCCCGCCCATGGCGATGAGGGCTTCCTTCATCCCGTTCTCCATGCCCTTGGTGATCGCACTCATGCCGATGAGCGACGACACGCCAAGAATGATTCCCAGCATCGTGAGCGCGGAGCGGAACTTGTGCGCCCAGATTTCCTTGAGGCCAACCGTGATGGCGTTTGAAAAGTTCAAAAATGTTTCGAGTTTCGGGTTTCGAGTTGCGAGTCGCGTAGTTAACCCGAAACGCGAAACTCGGAACCCGAAACGAATCTTTCACACCGGCAACAAATCGATCTTCCATGCCGGCTCCGTCTTATGACCCAGAAAGCGGCCGGCCAATTCATCGAAGCGTTCCACTTCGTCGGTGACGAACGGCTGAATGGTTCCGGTGTGGCGCTTGTTTGTGCGGAGGAGCTTGAGCGCGGCGAGCCGTTCCTTCACGTAGCGGGCGCAGCTTTCAGCCGAATCCACGAGGGACACGCGATCGCCGAGCACTTTGCGCAAGGCCGGCTTCAGCAATGGATAATGCGTGCAGCCGAGCACGAGGGTGTCGATGCGTTCCTTCAGCAGAGGCCGCAAATATTCCTTCAGCACGCGCGTCGTGACGTCGTGATCGGTCCAGCCTTCCTCGACGAGCGGAACCAGCAGCGGACAGGCGCGCATGAAAACGTTCGCGGTGTCGCAACGCGCGAGGATCGCTTTGCTGTAGGCCTGGCTGCGAACAGTGGCGCTGGTGCCGATGATGCCGATGCGTTCGTTGCGCGTCTTGTCGAGCGCGGCGCAGGCGCCGGGAATGATCACGCCGAACACGGGCACGTCGAAACGGCTTTCCAACGTGGGCAGCGCCCACGCGCTGGCCGTGTTGCACGCCACGACGACGGCTTTGACGTTTTGCTGCATCAGGAACTGCGTGTCCTCGCACGCGAAGCGCACCACGGTGGTCGGTGATTTCGTTCCGTAGGGAACGCGCGCGGTGTCGCCGAGGTAGATAATATCCTCGTGCGGCAGCGCGCGGTGAATCTGCCGCACCACGGTGAGTCCGCCGATGCCGCTGTCGAAGATGCCGATGGGGAGTTCGGTTTTTTTAAGAGTTGGCATGAAAGGAAAAACTCCAAACTCCAAACTCCAAAGCCCGGAGAAATCCCAAGCAACGAGATCGAAGACTTGCGCTCGCCGCGTTGCTTGTGGTTTGGGTTTTGGGTTTTGGAGTTTGGTGCTTCTTCGGGTTCATCGTTCAACAATTCTCCTGTAATTAGTCACGCCGCTCACGATCGCCTGCGCGAGTTGTCGTCGCCACGCCGCGCTGAAAATCTTCCTTGCCTCGACGGGATTGGACATGAACCCCGCTTCGACCAGCACGGCGGGCATCTCGGCCTCGCGCAATACTTCGAAGCGCGCACGCTTCACGGCACGATCCTCGGACCCGAGATTGCGCGTGATCGATTTGTGAATCTCATACGCGAGCACGACGTTCCTCGCATTGTTCTGGTTGCCTGCCACGGCGGTTTTGTTTCCGCGCCCGGCGGCGTCATTTGACGAGGCGGCACCTTGGGGTGTGAGGCAATACGTCTCGGCGCCGCGCACATCGGCTTTCGAGAACGCATTGAAATGAATGCTGATGAACATGTCGGCGCGGCGGCGGTTTGCCGCGTCCGCACGCGGGCTGAGATCCACGAAGGTGTCGCTCGTTCGCGTGAACGAGACGGTGTAGCCGGCCTTGCGCAATTGCTCGCCGAGTTCCTGCGCGAGCAGCAGCGTGTATTTCTTTTCCTCCTCGCGACCGGCGCGCTTGCCCGTGTCGTTGCCGCCATGGCCGGGATCGATGCAGATGTGTTTGACCTGCGCGCCCGGCCTGTTGCGCGGCGGCCGGAACAGGGGCGCCAACGTCTGGTTCACATCGAGTGGCGTGATGTAGCCAATCCCGCCCTTCATGACGATGGCTGCGGACAGGCGAATGTTCACCCCGTTGAACGTGATGTTCTGCGAGTCGCCGGTGAATTGGATGCGCGTGGAACCTTTGGTCAATTCGATGCTTTGTTTTCCAGGCCAGCGTTGGTGGAAGCCGTTCGCCCGTGCCCAATCATCGAGGTGATAATACTCCTTGCCGAACAGCCACAGCCGCTCGGTGCGCAAAGCCGCTGCGGGCGCGACGCGGATCGCGCACGCCAGGATCAACAGGGCCACAGCGGCTTTCACGAGCGCGGACTTTGCCCGCCGCCCGTCGCACACGCAAGCGACGCTCACAGGCGCGAACAATTTTTGTGGCAACAATTTCAATCGCCGACAGCCGCTCGCGGGGCAAATGCTGTTGACGCACAGAAAACGCGCAACCTACGATTTGTTCGTCTTTTTTTGCGCGGTACCGATTTTCAAAATGAGTAATCCGAGTGTCTCCAAAGGTCTTGAAGGCGTGGTCGCTGCGCTCACTTCCCTCAGCGATGTGCGCGGCGACATGCTCGAAAATGTGGATGCCTACATCGACGATTGCCTCGCGCAGAAACGCAAGATCATGGGCATCGGTCATCGCGTTTACAAAACGCTCGATCCGCGCGCGCCGCACTTGCAGAAGATGGCGCAGATCCTCAGCGCGAAACTCGGCGATCCCAAGTGGATCCAGATGAGCGAGCGCATCGCGCAACTCATGCGCGAAAAGAAAGGCCTGAATGCCAACGTCGATTTCTATTCCGCCACGGTTTATTACTCGCTCGCCATCCCGACCGATCTCTTCACGCCGATATTTGCGATTGCGCGCTGCGCTGGATGGACCGCGCACGTGCTGGAACAACTGGCCGACAATCGCCTCATCCGGCCACAAAGCGATTACACCGGGCCGCTCGGCTTGAAGGTCGTGCCGATCGAGCAACGGTGAGTTGACCGGGTGAACTGGTTGTTTAATCTAGTCGAATGAAAACGGTCGCCATAGGCGCCTTCGAAGCGAAAACGAAATTCGCCGAGCTACTGGAAAAAGTTTCCAGAGGTCAGGAATTTGTGATCACAAAGCGCGGCAAGGCGATCGCGCGCCTGGTGGGCAACGAACATGAGATTCTTGCGCGCCAGAAGCCAAACGCCTGGGAGTTGTACAAGAAAATCCAGAATGGCAGTTCGAAATTGACGCGGCACAAACTGGATGACCTGGTGCGCGAGAGCCGCAGGGAACTCCTGGAACGCACTGAAAAACTGCTGCGCTGACCATGGACTGCGTTGCTGATTTATCATTTTGCGCCGGATGGTTTCAGCCGTCGCAGTCGCACGCAGCCGGCGAACAGTTGCTCAAGGCGCACTTGGCTGGAGACGTGAATCTGGTTTGTCCGTCCATCTGGCACTACGAAGTTTTGAACCTGCTCTCGACTGCGGTTCGCCGGGGCACACTCGCGCCCGAACAGGCGGATACCGGTGTCGAGTTGTTGAATGCCTTGCAAGTTCGCGCCGAGGAACTTCACTCCGGCACATTGCGCAAGCGAGTTCACCACTTCGCTCGCCAGTTCAAACTTTCCGCTTACGACGCTGCGTATCTGGAGGTGGCCGATCGTTTGCAGGCTCCGCTCCTGACGCGCGACAACGACCTGATGGCGGCTGCCAGACAACGCACCCTTAGAACCACTTTACCGAAATGAACATTCACGAATACCAGGCCAAGCAACTTCTCGCCCAGTACGGCGTCGCCGTGCCGGCGGGCGACCCATGTAAGACCGTCGAGCAAGCCAAGGCGGCGGCGGAAAAGATTTTCGGCGGAGGCCACAAACTCGCCGTGGTGAAGTCGCAGATCCACGCAGGCGGCCGCGGCAAAGGTACGTTCAAGGACGGCTTCAAAGGCGGCGTGAAGATCGCCAGATCCGCTGACGAAACCATCGCGCATGCCTCGGCGATGCTTGGCAACACGCTGGTCACCAAACAGACCGGACCGGAAGGCCGTGTCGTGAGCACCGTGCTGGTCGCCGCGGCGGAGGACATCAAGAAGGAATTTTATCTCGCCGTGCTGCTCGATCGCGCCTTTAGCAAGCCGCTGATCATGGCGAGCACCGAAGGCGGCATGGACATCGAGGAAGTTGCCGCGAAAACTCCGGAGAAGATCATCAAGGAACACATCGATCCCGCGCTTGGGTTCCAGACGTATCAAGGGCGCAAAATCGCCGCGGCGCTGGGGCTGAAGGGCGACCTCGCCAATCAATGCGGCAAGTTGCTCGCGTGCGTTTACAAGACCTGGTGGGAATGCGATGCCTCCCTCGTCGAAATCAATCCGCTCTGCATTTGCGTCGGTCCTGATGGCAAAGAGAAATTGATCGCCGTGGATGCCAAGATCAGTCTGGATGACAACGGGCTCTATCGCCACAAGGACATCCAGGAGATGCGCGACCTTGCTGAGGAATCCCCGCTCGAGATCGAAGCCAGCAGGTTCAACCTGAATTACATCAAGCTCGATGGCAGTATTGCGTGCCTCGTCAATGGCGCTGGCCTGGCGATGGCGACGATGGACATCATCCAGCACTTCGGCGCGAGCCCAGCCAACTTCCTGGACGTGGGCGGCGGCGCGAGCAAGGAGCAGGTTTCGGCTGCATTCAGGATCATACTCAGTGACCCGCACGTGAAGGCGATCTTCGTCAATATTTTCGGCGGGATCATGGATTGCAACGTCATCGCCACCGGAATTGTCGCCGCGGTCCGCGAGACGGGATTGAAGCTGCCGCTCGTGGTTCGCCTCGAAGGGAACAACGTCGTGGCGGGGAAGAAGACGCTGGCGGAGAGCGGCCTGACCATCATCAGCGGCGACAGCATGGCCGACGCGGCGAAGAAGGCGGTCAAGACGGTTGGTTCTTAACCGGAGTTCGCTAGAAGAAACTGAGTTTAACAATGTGTAAGACTGAAGCGATACTAACGAGAGATCCCGATGGAACTCTGTTTGAAGAGTTTGCTAAAAGGATCGTTTCGGATTTCGGGGCCAAGATTACGCAGCAACTTGATGGAGCTGTCATCACTCTCAATCTGCAAATTTATCTGGGCATCATGCTGTTCCCCGGAAGCGGTTACGAAGATAATCCGGTCGCAGGCGAGTGGGTTGCGACACTGGCGAAACATTTGAAATCGACAGCAGCCTGACGTTCGTATGCTCAAGATCGCCGAAATCGTCTTCACCTGTTACCCCGTGACCGACATGGCGCGGGTGCGGAAGTTTTACGAGGGCGTGCTGGGACTGAAGCCCATTTACCTCGTCGGCGAACCGGGTGGCATGCAGTGGACCGAATACGACATCGCCAGCGGCACGCTTTCCATCGGGGCGGGAGCACCAGACTGGCATCCGCGTTCGGATGGCTGCTCTGTCGGCCTTGAGGTCGAGGACTTCGACGCGGCCATCGCGCACCTGAAGGCTGCGAGTGCCGTTCAAAATGGAACCATTCCCCACGCCCGTCTGCCGAATGGCGTTCATCCTTGATCCCGATGGTAACACGATTTGCATCCACAAACGCCACGCGCACTGATACATTGCCGCCATGAACGCGACGCTTTCATTCAAAGAAGAAGTCCTGCTCGCCATCAGCCGTTTGCCGAACAAGGCGTCGGCCCGGCAGGTGCGCGAGCGCGTTGAGGTGCTGGCCGCGTTGCGTGAATCCGAAGCGGCGTCGGCGCAGGGCAAGGTCATCTCCCACGATGAAGTCGTCCGCCGTTTCCGTTCATGGCACAGCAAGTAAAATACAAACTTGTCTGGACGGAACCAGCCTCATGCGACTTGGAAAAGATCGACCGCTACTTGCGCCGCAGGAAGCCTGTAGCGGCGGAAAAGCTCGGCGAGGGATTGCTCCGGCGGGTGCGGGCGCTGGAGAAGCACCCGGAACTGGGCCGGCTTTACGAAGAGGAAGCTTCCTATCGATTGCTCCCGCACCGGGACTACAAGATTTTTTACCGCGTGAAGCATTGGGAACGTATCGTGGAAATCGCCCACGTCCGTCACGGTGCGCGCGACAATCCAACGCTGGATGATTTGTTGACCGTCTAACGCAAATTGAATCATGGCCATTCTTGTTACTCCACAAACCAAAATTCTCGTCCAAGGCATCACCGGCGAATTTGGTGGGCGCCACGCCAGGCTCTCGATCGAATACGGCTCGCAAGTCGTCGCCGGTGTCACTCCGGGCAAGGGCGGGCAGGTGTTTGAGCACGCCGGCGTAAAGGTGCCGATCTTCGACACGGTCGGGGAAGCCATGAAGCAAACGGGCGCGACCGCGAGCGCCGTCTTTGTGCCGCCACCGTTCGCCGCGGACGCGATCCTCGAAGGCGTTGATGCCGGACTCGATCTCGTCGTCGCGATCACGGAAGGCATTCCCGTGCGCGACATGGTGCGCGCGAAGCAGGCAATGGTTGGCAAGAGGACGCGGCTCATCGGGCCGAATTGTCCCGGCGTGGTGACGCCAGGGGAGGGCAAGGATTCCCACGGCGGTTGCCGCATCGGCATTTCACCGGGATACATTCACAAGAAGGGAAACATTGGTGTGGTCTCGCGCAGCGGTACGTTGACCTACGAAGCCGTCTGGCAACTCACCTCGCGCGGCGTCGGCCAAAGCACCTGCGTTGGCATTGGCGGCGATCCGGTGAACGGCACGTCGCACCTGGATGTGATCCAGATGTTCATGGCCGATCCCGAGACCAAGGGCATCATCATGATTGGCGAGATCGGCGGCAGCGCTGAAGAGGAAGCCGCTGAGTGGATCAAGAAGAACGGGACCAAGCCCGTCGCTGGTTTCATCGCCGGCGCGACCGCGCCGCCGGGACGCCGCATGGGCCATGCTGGTGCAATCGTCAGCGGAGGCAAAGGCACAGCCGCGGCGAAGATCGAAGCGTTCAAGGCCGCCGGCATCGGAATCGCCATCACTCCGAGTGAAATGGCCGACACGCTTTTGAAAATGATGTGACACGCCGTTCGCGCGGCGATTACAAACAGCGCGAACGTACATGAGCGTCCTCGATTTTTTCCTCAACTGTGCCGCGCTGCTGCTCTGGCTCAATTGGTGGAGCAGGGGCCTGAGCGCGCCGCGGGCAAATGGGATCGCCCTCGTCCGCACGCTTCGCCGCGCAGAACCGGCCCGGCATGACCGGTGGATTTCACCCGCCGTGCTCGCGGCGATTCTGCTCGTCCGTTCCCTCGTTTATTTTCAAATCGGATCCGCCACGCATTGGACGCCGCGCCTGCCGCTGGTGGCAATCACAGTTCCATTCCGCAGCGACAGCCTCAGCCGGATGCTCCTGTTTTCGTTCTTGAGCTTCATCGTGTTCGGCGGCGCGTTTTATTTCTGCGCCATGCTGGTCTCTGCGCTGAATCACAAACTGCCTGCCACTGATTCGTGGCAGGCCTTCTTCCGTTTGCTGCTGGGGCCGATCGACAAGCTGCCGCGCTGGTTCAAGCTCCTGCTGCCGTTTCTCATCGGGATGACATTTTGGATCGTCGCCGGGCCGTTGCTGTCATCAGCGGGCGTGCAGGTGCCGGTGAAATCGTTCGGGCACCGATTGCAGGAAGCGGTCTTGATCGGCGTCGGTACGTGGCTGACGTGGAAATACGCGATCGCGTTCGTCCTCGTGCTCCACATCCTGACGAGCTACGTGTATTTCGGCGCGGCGCCTTTCTGGAAATTCATCGGCACGACCGCGCGCCACCTGCTTGCGCCGACCCAACGATTCCCGCTCCGCATCGGACGTGTGGATTTGTGGCCGATCATCGTGCTCATCGTGATGTTCGGATTAATACAAACCCTGGAGCACTTTCAGGTACTCCAGGGTCTCTACTCGCGCCTCCCACTCTGAGCTAAGCGCGAATCGTCTTAAACCCGAATGCCGAAGTGGGAGTGGGTGGCACGGGCGACTCGCCCGTGCCGTCCGGCCACTGGCCGGACGGAAGGGAAGGCGCATGGACTTGGTGGAAACGGCACAAAACAATTCGCATGTCATCCTCCGTTCCGCGCGGGTTGGTAGCCGCGCGGCACAGGCAGGTTGCCTGTGCCACCCGGTGTCGGCGCCGCCGCCACTTCGGAATTGGGGTTAAACATTCTCCGGCACAACGTACGGCGCGCGATACTTGCGTGTGAGCATCTCGTTTGCCTTGTCGTTGCCGAGGAACTTCTCCGTCTTTGGATCCATCTTCAACGGCACACCGAGTGCGACTTGTTCCTTCGTAATGTCCACGCCGTTCTTGTCGAGATGAGCGGCCATGCGTTCGAAGGAATCGGCCATGCCTTTATGATCCTTCATCGCCTCTTTGATTTCGTTGGGATTCTTCTTCGCTCCGAGGCGATAGGAAATGTTGCCGGTGTGGCACAGTGCGCTGGAGAGATGGCCTTCCTCAATGTCAGCGTAAAGGTCTTCGATCTTCCGGCTGTGAACCGCCTTGATGAAGTTCGCCATGTGCGGGCCGTTGTCACCGCCGCCTTCCCACTTTTGGATTTGCGCCCCGTCCTTGTCGTAAGCGATGGCGGATTTGTAGTTCGGCACCACGACGTAGCCGCCCTCGCACTCGATGATGCAGCCGACGCTTGCGCCCTTGAACCGGTCCATGTTCTTCGCGCCGGTCTTTTCCGGGAGTCCGCGCACTTCGAAAATCAGCGGTGCCTTCGCGTAGCCCTGGTAAATGATTTGCGTGTTCGCCGTCTCGCCATCATCGATGTAACCGAGCCGCCCGCCCGCGCTCACGACGAATGGCGCGAGTTCTTTCTCGCCGAGGAACCAGCGGCAGATGTCCATCTGATGAATACCCTGATTGCCGAGGTCGCCATTGCCCGTGTTCCAGACCCAATGCCAGTCATAGTGCAGCTTCTTGCGCATCAGCGGCAATTTCTCCGCCGGCCCGCACCAGAGATCGTAGTCCAGCCCCGCCGGAATCGGCTGCGGTGCGTCCACCTTGCCGATGCTCGGACGCGGCTTGTAGCAAAGCCCGCGCGAGACGACGATCTTGCCGATGTTGCCCGCCTTCACCCACTCGACCGCCTTCGCAATGCCCTCGCGCGAGGAACGGCTCTGCGTGCCCGTCTGCACGATCTTCTTGTGCTTGCGCGCCGCCTCCACGAACTGGCGGCCTTCCCACACGTTGTGCGACACGGGCTTCTCGGTGTAAACGTCCTTGCCCGCCTGAATGGCCCAGATGCCGCCGAGCGAATGCCAATGGTTTGGCGTGGCCATCGCCACCACATCCACGTTCTTGCTCTCGAGCAATTTCCGAATGTCGGTGAAGACCTCCACGCTCTTGTTTTCGTCCTTCAGTTTGGCCGCGTGTTCGGCGGTGTGGCTGGCATCGGCATCGCACAATGCCGTGATGCGCACGCCCGACGTTTTGGAGAATCCGGAAACGTGATCCTTGCCGCGTCCGCCGCAGCCGATGACCGCGACGCGCACATCGCTGTTGGAACCTTCGACTTGCGCCCACGAACGCGCGGAAATGCTGAACGCACCCGCGGTCAGCGAGGTGCTCTTGATGAAACTGCGGCGATTGAGTGATTTCATATTGGATTGAGTGAGTTGGTCGTTGTTGAAATTTTCTTACTTCACCTGCGCGACATACTCCTTGTAGCGCTCGGCGACTTTCGCGGACTTCTCGTCGCCTTCGTGAATGTAGATCCGGTATTTGAATGTGACGCTCTTGCCGGCGGGAACCGTCAGGTTGCCGGCGCCCGGTTCCTTCTTTTCGAAGTCGTGGATGCCGAAAGGATTCGCGGCGAACAAACCGTAATCGCGCACGTGCCACGGCGTCGGTGAAACGGGATTCGTCGGATGATTCAGAATCGCGATGCCGACTTTCTTGCCGCCGATCGAGCCGTAATAATCGCACCAGTCCGAGCGCTTGCCCCATGTCTTCGTGTCGCCTTTTTCCGGTGGCGCGTCGTCGCGGATTCCAGTGCTGAGAACGATGTGGCCGGTGCCGGGTTGCTTCTTGCCGCGCGTGACGCGCATCTCTTCGTTCACGCGGATGGCCATGGTGCCTTCCTTCGTGTCACCGAAAAGCGCGTCGCGATCGGGCAACGCCTTGATCGTGACTTCGAAATCCATCACGCGCTCGTTCGCTGGGCGATTGTAGAAACGCACCGTGCGTTCATCAAAGCAGACGACCTTGCCGTCCGGCGCGATCCACTTGCAGGAAGACTTGATCACGCCTTCATCCTTGCCGCCCTTCGTTTCGAGAAACTGGTCGTGAACGATCTTCCCGGCCTTCGCATCCTCGGCCCAGAAATCGACTCCATTCACTTTGCCGTGGGAGAACCACAACCCGCGATGGTGCGGATGGTCTTTCTCTTCGCCGGGCACATCATTGAGAATCGGCCAGCCACGTGTCATCGAGACACCACCGGGCCCCATCAGCGGGAAGAAGTAAACATGCTTGGTGGGATTGGTGTGAGTGACGCCGTCCTTACCCGTCATGAGTGCGGGATGCTGCTTGCCCTTGAACCAGTATTGCGTGAACAGCTCGCCGTTGATCTCCACACGCACGGAGTCATTCGACTGCACGATGTTCACACCTTGCGCTGCGGGAGCGGGATCGGCAGCGAAGGCAAAGTTGGAGGCTGCCAGCAGCGCGACAGCAGCGGTCAAAGAAAACTTGGGCATGGCGTAGCGTAGGTTCGATGATTTTTTGGGGTCAAGCACTTCGCGTTGGACGTTGCAGGAGCCGGCAGATTTCAGCCGCTGCATGTTACCCGTAGCTGAGCGGCGCGACCGTGGAGGTGGAAGTTGTCGCGCTGCGACAACTCCGCCTGCGTTCAGCCGGCGGTTCTCGCAGCGCGACGAGTTCCACCACATCTTCGGCGAACTGTGAACATCGTTCGCTTGTCACGGGCACGGTCCCAGTTACTCTGCGCCGCGCGTGTACCACGTCACCCGACTTAAGAACGGCATTACCATCGCCAGTTCCGAAATGCCGCACATGTCCAGTGTGGCGATCGGCTTGTGGGTGGGAGTCGGCGGACGATTTGAGGCGGCTGAGATTTCCGGCGTCGCGCACTTCATTGAACACCTCTTTTTCAAGGGCACGGGCCGGCGCACTGCGAAAGAAATCTCCGAAGCCGTCGAAGGCGTGGGCGGATACCTCAACGCGTTCACGACAGAAGAGAACACCTGCTTTCACGCGCGGGCGCATGTCGATCGCACCGACGATTTGTTCGATGTGCTGGTGGACATGTTCGTGAACTCGCGCTTCGCCGCGGCTGACATCATCAAGGAGCGCGACGTGATCAAGGAAGAGATCGCGATGTATCGGGACCAGCCGCAGCAATTCGTTCACGACCTGCTGCACGAAACGCTCTGGCCGAATCACGCGCTGGGCCGCGCGCTCACTGGAACCGAGAAGACGCTCGACGCGATTCGGCGACCCGACGTGCTCGCCTTCTTGCGCTCCCATTACAGTGCGGAGAATACGGTCATCGCCATCGCCGGTCCTTTGCGCCACGCCGACGTGCTGCGGCGTTGCAGGAAATTCGCGGGCAAATTTTCCGACGGAAAGAAGCCAGCCTTCGAGCCCGTGGACACCGAGCAGCGCGCCCCTGTCGTGCATCTCCACACCAAGAAGACCGAACAAACGCAGCTCGCGATTGGCGTGCGCGCCTGTTCGCGCCATGACGAGCGCCGCTTTGCCGTGCGAGTGCTGAACGCGATCGTCGGCGAAAGCATGAGCTCCCGCCTGTTCCAGATTCTGCGCGAAGACAAGGGGCTCGCTTACTCGGTTTACAGCTCGTGGGCATTCCTGGAAGACACCGGCGCGATCACCATCTCCGCGGGGCTGGACCACGACGATCTCGAAAAGTCGCTGCGCATCATCGCGCGCGAGCTCCGCACTCTGGGCGAGACCCTGGTGGGAACCGCTGAACTCCGCCGCGCTCGTGATTTCATCATCGGGCAGATGGAACTCAGTCTCGAAGGCACCGAGAACCAGATGAATTGGATCGGCGAAAGCCTGCTCGCCTACGGTCGCATTCTCAAACCGCACGACATGAAACAACGACTCGCTTCTGTCACCGCCTCCGAAGTCCGTCATGCCGCCCGCGACTTCTTCCGCCCGGAACGGCTGAACACGGCGATCATTTCGCCGCTGGAGAAATCGCTCGGTCTGGAGAAGCTTCTGCGCTGGTGATGACGCATCCGCTGGTCATTGAAGTGGCGACACCGCTCTCGCCCGAGGAAGTCGTGCAACGGCTTCATGGTGAACGCGGTGTGATGCTCCTGCGCAGCCGTTCCTTCGAGTCGCCGCATTCACGTTATTCGTTTGTGGTCGTGCGGCCGTTACTGCGCTTCCGTTCCTTCGGCTCGCGTTGCCAGATTGCGTCGGCCGACGGCACGCACGAGCAATTTGGAAATCCATGGCATCTCCTGGATGCGCTGATGTCGCGCTGTGAGTTGCTGGACGAGATTGATTTTCCGTTTCCGCTCGGCGGTGCGTTTGGCTTCTGGGGTTACGACTTGAAGAATTTCGTCGAGCCGAAACTGACGCGAAATGCCGCCAATGGTCTGGAGCTTCCCGACTGCCACGTCGGTTTCTACAGCAGCGTGCTCGTCTTCGATCATGCGTTGAACAAAACGTGGATCGTGTCCACCGGCCTCGCGCCGGATGGTTCGCGCGATGAAGCACGGGCGAAACAGGAAGTTGATTTTTGGAACGAGCGACTCAGACGATCCGAAGACATGAACCGCGTTCTCCCCCTCCTTGGGGAGAGGGCAGGGGGGAGGGAGATCGCAGCGTTGGATTCCTCACCGGCGAAAACTGTTTCAAACCTTTCACGCGACGAATTCATCTCCGCAGTGCGGCGGGCGCAGCACTACATTCAACACGGCCACATCTATCAGGTGAACCTCTCGCATCGCCTCTCGGCCGAGTGCGATTGCGATGCGTGGAAACTCTTCGAGCGGCTCAGTGAAGTTTCACCCGCGCCATTCTCCGCTTATCTCGACTGTGGCGACTTCCACCTGGCGTCGTCATCTCCGGAACTTTTTCTGCGCCTCAGCGGACGGCACATTGTCACACGTCCCATCAAAGGAACGCGTCCCCGCTCGGCAGACCCGACGCGTGATGCACAGCTCAGCTACGAACTGCAAACCAGTGCCAAGGAAATGTCCGAACTGGTGATGATCACCGACCTTTTGCGCAACGATCTCGGACGCGTATGCGAGTTCGGCTCGGTGCAGGTGCCGGAGTTGATGCGGCTCGAACGTTACGCGCACGTCCAGCATCTCGTCTCGACGGTCGAGGGCCGTCTGCGCAGTGGCGTGACGCACTTCAACGCGTTTGCTTCCTGCTTTCCCGGCGGAAGCGTCACTGGCGCGCCGAAGATTCGTGCGATGGAGATCATTGATGAACTCGAACCGCTCACGCGCGGCCCCTACACCGGCGCATTGGGCTATCTCGGATTCAATCGCGAGAGCCAGCTCAGCATCATCATCCGCACGGCCATTCACAAAGCAGGCACGGCTTACTTCAATGTCGGAGCTGGCATCGTCGCCGACTCGAATCCTGAGGCTGAATACGACGAAACCTTCGCCAAGGCGCGCGGCTTCCTGGCAGCGCTTCAGAATGTCACTGCGAAAGTCCGCTCGGACTAACCTGTGAACTGGGTGCCACGCATTGCTCGCGAAAGCGATGTCGCCGCGTTGGAACGTTTGATTCCTTTCTCGGTGCGCACGCTGCAAGCGTCACATCATTCGCCTGAACAGATGCAGGCCGCCTTGGGTCCGGTCTTTGGTGTCGATCGACAGCTCATTTCCGACGGCACTTACTTTGTTGTCGAAGCACAGAATGAAATTGTCGGCTGCGGAGGATGGAGCAAACGCAGCTCGCTGTTTGGCGGTGACGGTGCGCGGATCGCTCCTGACCCGGAACTCAATCCCGCGCGCGACGCGGCCCGCATCCGCGCGTTCTTTGTTCATCCTGATTCGGCGCGACGCGGGATTGCGCGCAGCATCCTCGCCGCCGCAGAGCGCGCGATTCGCGAGGCCGGCTTTTTCAAGGTGGACATTGTGGCAACGCTTTCCGGAGAGCCGCTCTATGCCGCGTTTGGCTACCACGTTGTGGAGCGATACGAAATTCCGTTGCGGGACGGTCTGAAGCTGCCCGCCGTGCGCATGGCCAAAACGTTCGGCCGCCAGTCGTTATGAATCGCGCGTCCATTAAGCTCGCCTTGGTGGTTGGACAACCGGGCGATTCAATTGATGCGCTGCTTGCGTGATTCGAAGTTCGTCGCCGCTTAGAAGGGTTTGATGCGGAAGAACTTGTTGGTGGTGGGGGTCGTGATGACCGCCCGGTATTGCGAACCGGCGACGATCGTTTGAATTGTCGCCGTGCTTTCCTTTGTAAACACCGCCGGCATGTTCGTCGCCGACCACAGCTCGTATCCGGCTGGATTTCCATTCAGCAGTTGAAAGTTGACGTGCCACGTATTGCCGCCCGCGCGGATGATGTCAGTGATACGCACCACCACATTGGTGTTGGGCATGGCGGCGACGGCGAAGCTCGGTCCCCACTCGCTGGGATAATCGCCGAAGAGCAACGGGCGCACTTCGAGTAAATACGATCCGGCGTTCGTGGGAGAGAAACCAAACGTGCGATTCGTGTTCGCCGCCGCGATGGTGGACGACATCACTTCGGGCGCATTCGTGACCGTGAAGTTGTCCACGTACCAACCAACGCCCGTGCTGGCCTGGTAATAATAACTGCCGGGCTGAAAATCATAATTCAGTCTCAGCCGAAACGTGCGCCCTGCGTAGGCAGCCATCGAAGCTGTGCGCAACGTAAAACTTCCTTCCCCAGAACCGCCGCTCCCCGGCTGAGTGTAGATGTCGTTCCAGGAACTCCCTTCATCGAGCGACATCTGCACGCGGGCAATCTGGTTCGCGGTCGCATAGCCAAGTTCGCTTCTGAACTGCACCGCGCTGTTGCCCGTCGCGAGGAACAGCCGATTCAAGGTGAGCGTCTGGCTGACAGCTTGCGTGTGCGTGAGGTGAAACGAATACGTGCCGCCGAACTTCACCAAATTGTCGCGCACGTTGTAGAGATTCGTCGCAGCGTTCACGGTGAAATTGACGAGCCCATTTTCCGCACCGTCGATGAACGTGCCATTCGTCAGCGACGATCGGCGAAACTCGTAGCTGCTGGCATTCGACGCCGCGGTGAAGGCGTATGTGGTCGAAACATTCACGGCGGGATTGGTCGGTCCCGTGATCAGAGCCGGAATGTAGTCGGGCCCCGGCACCGTCGGATCAAACACGAACACGTCGTAGGCGAATGTCTGCGGCGTGCCATTGATGAGGACGTTGTTCAACGTGACGTGATACGTGGTGTTGGTGGCGGGCTTTGGAAAATTCGCGAGATTCAGTTCGTCCCAATTATCGGGAATCCAGACAAGCGTGTTTTCTCCGTAGCCGTTCAACACCGCTTCCTGAAATACCGTGATCGGCGCGCCGTTGCTCGTCATCGAAACGGTGGTGCCGGTGAGGTCGGCATTCGGATAAGCAAACGACCAGCGGGCGTAAACGACGCTGTGCGGAACGTAGCCCGGCGGCGGCCAGGCAACAAAACTCTCACGAGTGGCGGGACGTGCATCCCAGATGTGCGTATCGAAAACCCAAAGATCAGTCACGGCCAAGTTCGTGCCGGTCGCGGGAACATTACCCGAGCCCATCATCTGAATTTGGGGATACAGAATCCAACGTCGATGACCGGCGATGGCGTTGTTTGCGCCATTGTCGCGCAACTGGCTCATCACGGCTTGAGGCCCGGCGTTGCCGAGCGAGAGATTGGAATTCTGCGCCGCTTCCGCGCCATCCGCGCTGTAGAACCTCCACGTTGGCGGTGGGTAATGATTGATCTGATTGTTGCCGCCCATCATCAGCGCGGCAGCCTGGGCTTTGCGCGAATACTCGTTGTTCAAGGTGATCCACGCCGGAACTCCAGCCATCGCGCGGAAGTAATTCACGCGACGCGCCACGGCTTCGAGATACTCGGACGAATTCGTTCCCTGCGCCCCGGCGCCAGCGTAAGTGCCGGACCAATCCATCGAAACACCTTCCGAAGCGCCGAACACGAGGTTGTAAAACTGCCGGGAGGTCTCGCGATTGGTGATGCGAAGAAAGTTTGTAAACGTGATCTGGTCGCCGCCGGAAGGCAGAAGATCGAATGTGCGTGGCGGCGCTTTCAGCGGCGTGCCGAGATGTTCGAAGGGCGAGGCAGTTTCCTGCGCCCGCACGGCGATCAACGAAGCAAACAAAATACTCGCAAAGAGATTTTTCACTTGTTTCACAGCGGCAACAAGTTCGCTCCGATAAAGGCCGCAACGAGTTTGGTCCGCGTGTTCCAGAGGTCTTGCTCGGGCAAACTGCTGATCGCGCCCGGGTATTGTGTCAGTTTCTTTTTCGCTCGGAGCGCCGGTCTCCGCCCCGGCGTGTTGTTCAGGCTCGAAGCGCGCCGGGTCGGAGACCGGCGCTCCAAACCGAACCACTACCCGCATTCGTGCGAAATTGGACTTTGCAGCGCGCCCTCAAGGCGCTGCTCCATGCCCCGGAGGATCAACCCAAGGGACGCCCCAAAGGGCTACCAGTTCCAACGCCACACCGAAGCAGCTTCGCGAAGCGATTCGTAGAATAGCGCGCACACTCTCATCAGCGAAGTGATGAACGGCATCATGGCGGCCGCTGCCACGCAGCACCTTGCCATCGACGGCCAGTTGAACCACCGCGCCCACTTCCTGTCGCGCCAGCCAGGCGCCAATGGTGGACGCAAAGACAGAGGCGTCGGCGCGCTTGAGCACGCGCAGTTGGAGCTGCGTCAATTTCTTGCAGGTGTTTTCAAAGGCGCGATAACCGCAAGCACCCATGAGCGTGGAGACAGCGGCGCAGGCCAGGACAAAACGCTGGCGATGACGCAGCCCATGGCCGCGCCGCAAATCGGGCAAAGCGGCGAAGTGGTCGAGCAAACTTTCCAGGCTCGGCGCGCCAA
>JBBRBM010000041.1:0-34967 GCA_038205745.1 Verrucomicrobiota bacterium
TTTACCTCACCGCCTCCCTTTCGCCCCTTTCGGGTCGGGGCTCTGTCGGCGGGCCTCCGCGCCGCTCCGAGCAGAGCCGCGACCGTAAGGGAGCGAATGAATCTGAATGGAGCAGAATGGCGGTACGTTCAAGATGCGCCCGGGATCAGCAGCCGGCCAAGAAAACGAATGACATCAGACGGACGGTTGCCGCAGGGTTTGCGGTCGAAACCGGGCTGAAAATGAAACCTGAATGAAGAATCTGTTCCAAAGAATCACGCAGAGCCGATGGGCTTGGGGAGTGTCGGGGCTGCCCTCCCTGGGGCGTGCCCGCGCTTTGTTCCTGGCCAAGAGATACACGATGACATTGCCGGTTCGCTGCCGGGTGCTTTGGAATTTGTGCCAGAAGGTGATGCGGAGCGGCACCCCCGGCTGCTTCGTGGAGTGTGGTGTTTGGAAGGGCGGTTCGTCAGCCGTCATGGGACTGGCCGCCCGCCACGCGGGGCAGGAGCGGATCATTCATCTGTTTGATTCGTTCGAGGGTCTGCCGGAGCCGGGAGAATTGGACGGGCAGGCGGCGGTGGACTACAGCGGCGGGCAATCGTCCGGCGCCATGTCCTCCATTCACAAGTGCGAGGCGGGAATCGAAGAGGTCCGCCGCCTGATGTTCGGGCTGCTGCGCTTCTCGCCGGCGCAGGTTCGGTTTCATACGGGGTGGTTTCAAGACACGGTTCCAGCGGATGCGTCCGGGCTTGGGCCGATCGCCGTTCTGCGCCTGGATGGTGACTGGTACGAGTCCACGCGGATTTGTCTGGAGCACCTTTATCCGCTGCTCGCGCCGGGTGGTGTTCTGATCCTCGACGATTATTTTTGCTGGGAAGGTTGCCGCAAGGCAGCCGACGAGTACCGCGTGGCGCACGGAATCACCGAGCCGATCATCCAAGTGGATTGCGACTCCGGGTACTGGCTGAAGAAGTGAGCAAGGTGAGTTTTGGGGAGCTGGCGAGAGATCGCTGGCTTAAACGGACGGCGCGGATTTTTTGACCGCCAGCAGCGTCCAGCCAAGGGTGACGTTCGGGTTGCAGCGCCAGGCGTCGAGGCGGAGCAGAAGGCGGTTGACCAAGCGGCGCTGCCAGCGGAAGCGGAGGTATTGTGGAATCACATGCTGAACCGACTGGGCCAGAAACGCCCACGAGCCGCCACGCGGAAGGAGGTTTGCGATTTCAAAACCGCTTTGCTCGGCCAGTCGGCGCAGGCCGAATTCCGTGAACCGGTGGTAATCATGCGGCTCCTCATGGCCCGGCCAATACATCGGCGTGGTAAGCAGCAGCTTGCCGCCGGGCCGGAGCAACCGCGCGAACTCCCTCCACACCACCAGCGGATCGGGGACGTGCTCCAGCACCTCCGTGTTCAGGATCGCGTCGAGCGATGCGTCCGGCAGCGGCACCTTGTCGGCGGGACACTCGAAATCCACCGCCCCGCGTTTCCCGTCCCAGTCGCACGCACGGATGCTTCGCGCATTCTTGAAATAGGCCCGGTAGGGCTGGCGTCCGCAGCCCACGTCCAGCAGATCGCCACTGAGCCGCGGCGCAAGACAGGCGATGCTCCGCTCGATGAGATGGATGCAGGGAAAGGCCGGATCGGAGGAATCCGTCCAGGCGCGCGGAATGAATGAGTGGTCGGCGTAGAGCAGGCGCATGGCGGCGCGCATGGGTTCTTGCGGGTGGCTCATGGGATCAGGATGCCGATTTCGGCGAGCACTTTCTCTTCAGCCACCTCTTGAAGGTGCGCCTGAACAACAGGGCGAAGAACCGGTTCCGCACCGGCAGATTGGCGGGCATCTCCGCGAAATTGGCCGCCGAACTGGCCGCCAGCAGAATGATGAACAGCTCGCGGTCCCCATGGATGCGGCCCCAGGGAAAATTCGTCGAGAAGCGCGCGGAGTGATAGTTGAAGTGGCCGAGCGCCTCCGGACAGGTGTGGAGACCCTTCCTCAGCGCCAGCATCAGGATCAACCAGAAGTCTGCGGACACGGGCAGCGCGGGCGGGTAGCCGCCGACCAGTTCAAAGGCGAGCCGCCGGAAGCAGATGTTGATCGGTCCGCCGAAGTTGTTGCCCTCGCGGAACGCCGTGGCCAGCACCTGCTCAGGGCTGCGGTAGCCGCCCGAAAAACGCGACTCGGTCTGAGTTCCATCGGCATGATGGCTGACGAACGAGCAGTTGATGATGTCCACCGGCGGCTCAATGGCGGTGGCAGCGCGGATGCGCGCGACGTAGTCCGGCTCAAGCCAGTCGCCGACGAACAGGGGTTTGATCCATTCGGCGACGGCCTGACGATGTGACCAATTCCAATGCTCGACCCGGCCAACCTCCTCAGGAGGGCGCACGCGCCGCACCGTGAGACCGGCGGCCTGAAGCTGTGCCTCGGCACGGGCGATGAGTTCGCCGTCTTGCGTCGAAAAATTGTCGCTGATGAGGACGGAAAAATTGCGGTCGGTCTGGGCGACGAGCGACGCGATGGTCGTCTCCAGCACCTCCTTGGGGTTGCGGACGGGTATGACGATTTCCAAATCCATGTTCCGAGAATTCACCTGCCAGCTTGTTGCGTCAATGGACGCCACGCCGACACCGTGAAGCCGCGCCATTGCGGACGCAGCGAAGCGGCCCAATACAATGACTTTAGGTAAACCTGATGTCGGAGAGAACCCCAATGCCGGTTGGTCTTCTGAAATTCCCACCGCTCAAAGCCGTGGACGAAACGCGTCATGTCGTGTTCCCACCCGAGCAGTTTCAACGTCCGCCGCAGCAGTTCGGGTGTCCACAAGTGAATGTGTCCGTATTGCATTTCCGCGATCGGAAGCGGCGGACATTGCGCGTCGCGTCCGAGGAAGGTATCCGCCGTGTTGCGAATGCCGGCGCCATTCGGCGTGGTGATGAGCAGCCGACCGGATTCAGTGACCCGTTTTCTCAGGTGCGTTGCCGCTTTGGCGACCAGCGTGGGGTCGAGGTGCTCGATGATTTCTCCGAGGATGATGAGATCAAATTGATCAGCGCGCTTGTCCACATCCGCAATGTCGCATGGCTCCATTCTCAGATAATCGCGCTGGTGGATCAGTTTGAGATACTCGGCATTCCGAAAGTTCGGACTGTCGGGATGGTCCAGGACAATGAACCGGCTGCGCGGGAAGAATCGATGGAGGAATTCCGGCACAAGGCCGTGCAGATATCCAAAGTCGAGCACGCGGAATTCGGAGTCCGCCTTGAAGCCGGATTCGAGCAACACCTCCCGCATCGTCAACAGCCTTTCCGCCTCGAAATGATAAAGGAAATCCCAATCCTTCACCCATTCGAGGCCGGCCGAGACAGGAATCTCCCGGGCGAAGTCGAGCATCGCCTGAGCGACGGTTTGCTGAGTCAATTGGCAAATAGGGGAGTCCACGGATGAAATGGTTAACAGGTGCGCTGCCGAAAATGCTCCGTGGTCTGGAAGAACTTGAGATCCTCCGGAATCCCCAGCCCGTACATGCCGGCGTATTCGCGCCCGGTCTTCTTCGTCACGATTTTCGCGCCTTCTTCGATCAACTGGTTGTAGGTCGGAGCCACGTAGAACTCGTTGTTCACGCGGAGATTCCTCGCGATCATCGTCTCGGCGGCCCGCACGTAATCGCGGCCCTGGCGGAAATTGTAGATGCCCACTGTCGCCTCGTTGCTCACCACTTTTTTCTCCACCACCTCGCTTACCGTCCCGTCGGGGCGCAGACGGCAGTAGGACCATTTCGGGTGGTCGGACCAGAAGGTCATGATGAGACCCGCCACGTCCGGCGCGTCCCCGGCCGCAAGGTATTCATCGATGTTCAAGTCCACGATCTGGTCGCTGTTGGCGATCATCAGCGGGTCATCGTTGTTGATCAGCTCCTTCGCCAGCAGGACGGTGCAGGCCGCGCCTTCCGTCACGGCACGCACCGGGACAATCTCGCAACCGGGGCAGAGCCGGCGCAGCTCGGCTGGCACGGCGGGAAACTGGTCGAGGTGTTCGGCCAGGCAAAGGAAGATGAACCGATGCGCGCGCTGAGGCCGGATGTTTTCAATGACCCACTGGATCATCGGCCGTCCGCCGACAGGAATGAGCGGCTTGGGCGTGGTGAATCCAGCCTGTGCGAATCGCGAACCGCGACCTGCCATGGGAATAACGATTTGCAGCGTGCTCATTAACTGGATCCTTCAGACGGTTTGGTCGGTCCATGCAGCGGCGGCGAGGGCGTCAATGCGTTCGGCGAACATCTGTCGAAGAAGAAAATACATGCCCGGTTACGTAATGCTTCCCGACCATTTTAGAAAGCTCTCGTAATCCTCCGGCGTGCCAAGACTGTGCATGGCGCCATCGGGCAAATGGTGTGTGATCAATGCTTTTCCGGCCAGGATCAGTTCGTTGTAAACGGGCGCCACAAAAAACTGCCCGCTCGTCGTCAACCCCTTGAGCATCAATGTCTCCGCGCCTTCCATCAGGTCGCTGGCGCGCCGGAAATAGTAGAGCCCAACTGTGGCCTGCTTGCTGATCGGACGCTTCTCCGCCACCGCGATCACGCGCCCCTGTTCGTTTGTTTTCGCGAACGACCAGCGCGGATGTGTCGCGGTGAAAGTGAGAATGCAACCATCGATGTCCGGCTGCCGACACGCCGCGTAAAAACTCTCAAGGCCGGTGGAAATGAATTGATCGCCATTGGCCACGAGCACTTCATCGTCCGGCGCCACCTGATCCATCGCCAGCAAGACGGAGCAAAGGGCACCCGCGGTTTCCTGCTCGAGCGCCAGCACGCGGCAGCCCGGTGCGATGAGGGACAACATGTCGCCGAGATAAAACTGCGTCACGTGCTCCTTGCGGCAGACGAACGTGAAACGCGCGGGCGCAGGCGGTGCGAGGTTCTTCAGCACCACTTCGATCATCGATTCGTTGCCGATCTCGAGCAGCGGTTTGGGAAACGTGTAGCCGCGCTCCTGGAAGCGCGAGGCCTTGCCGGCCATGGGCACGATGACTTGCAGCATAGCTTTACCCCGCAGCGTCGATGGCGCGGCGGACCCGGGCGTAATCGACTTCGTTGAATCCCGTCACCTGACACAAAACTCCGCCCGCCCGCTTCGCCGCTTCAATCCCATGAGGTGCGTCCTCCACGATCACCGTCTCGCCCGGCTTCACGCCGAGACATTCGCAGGCGCGCAGATACATTTCAGGGTCAGGCTTGGGATGCGCCACGTCTTCGTTGCTGATCAGGCAGGCAAACTCATCGAGGATTCCACTTCCCCGCAACATCAACTCGACGCTGTCACGAATGGAATTTGAGCAGCAGGCCAGCTTGAATCCGTCGCGCTTGAGCTGCCGGATCATGAATTCCTTCTCAAACACCGGCGTGCAACTGCGAAGAATCTCCTCGCGCGTATACTTCTGTTTGATCTTGTTCACGAGCGAATGCAGGCCGCGCGGGAATCCCTTTTCGACGCTGAGCATCTCCAATTTCTTGCGCGTCGGAAGTCCGTTGTAAGTGGTGAGGTGCTCGTAGCGCGAGATCGTGTAGCCGAAAAGTCCGAGGGCGCGATTCAACGCTTCATAATGCCACTCGGTCGCATCCACCAGCACACCGTCGAGGTCGAAGAGAACGGCTTTAATCTTCATCGCTTCGCCAACGTTTGCGCGCGTGCGGCGTCGGCGGCGTCGCACAAAAATTTGTCGCCTTTCACGCAGGGAAGTTTCACCACCACGGTCGTCACGTCTGTGATCGCCTCGAAGTCAGTCGCGGTGCCCGGCGGGATGCGGATGATTTCGCCGACGTTCACATCCTCGCCGTTCATGCGCGCGCGGCCCACCACGACAAGCGTGAGTTCGGTGGCGATCTTGTGGACGTGCCGTGGCTCATGCGCCCCCGCCTGGTAACGCTGAACCGCGATCTCCACATCATCGCTCACGGCGAGCGTCGGAGAAAAATTTCCGACGAACCAGCCGCGCGTGAACTCATCCAGTTTGTGTCGTTCCAGGGACATCAGATCAAAACAGCAAAGCGTCTCACGAAAAAAACTTCTGCGCTTCGAGCGCGTAATCTGTGCAAACGCCATCGACCTGCCAAGTGCGGAAATTTTCCCAGCGCTTCAGCATCGTCTCGCGATCGAAGCCATGAATCTCCGGCGAGATCACGTAAAGCAGGCGTCCCGCCTCCCGCACCCGCCACACGTGGTCTTGCGTGAGCCAGAGCGAATCGAACTCATCCCCCCACACCACCTCACCCGGAATCGAGAGGCACTGGGCAAGCGGTTCATTGCGATCGCTCAGTCGTGACGCGAGACGCACCTTCTCGCCTCGCGGTAACGTGCGAACCTTTCGTTGTGCAGCGCCAGGAGTCGCTGGTTCGAGCAACTCGAAATCAAAAAAGAAGCTTCGCTGCCCCAGGGCACCGCCGCACATCAGGCGGATCAATTCATCCTCGTAACCCAGTTCCTTCACATTGATCGCGAGTTCAGCACCGGGAAACTTGCCGAACAGAGCGGTGAACTGCTCCAGCGCGTTGGCGCTGTTCCGTGAGGCGGGATCGTGACTGATGTAGAACTCTCCTCCTGCATCACGACGTAAATCCGTTTCCAGGCCAAAGCCAAAACGAAGCGCCTCAGCGCAGGCAGCGAAGGAATTTTCCACCACCGATTTCGGGCCGGTGAGATTGGCGCGATGGGCGAGGATGACCATCTGACTCATGTGCAGTGCTGCGGGGAAAGCCTCACCACAGAAACGACGTCTGCTCCGACAATTGGTTCGTCCCGTACCAGAGCGTTGCGCGCCAGGCGATCATTTCTCCCAGGCGCCGGTAGTCTTCGCCGCCGAGCGTCAGCGAGGTCCACTTGTTGAAGAACCCGGGATGCACTTTCTCTTCGAGCACAATCGTTTGGGGTTTGCGCGGGGTGCCGCCTTTGGCTTCCACGCGCAACGTGAGTTCATCGAAACCGCGCCCAACCCAGTTCACGTCGAAGCGAAGCGCGGATCGATTGGTTTTTGAGCCGCGAAGTTCCACCTGGTAAGCATCGCGATCGAACAAACTCGGGCGCAGCGAGGCGCGCCCTTTTTGGTCGAGAAAATGCGGCAGGACTTTCAACACTTTCACAGTCTGCGCATTCGCCGAAACCGAAACGGCGATCAGGAAAACAATGGCGAGCGATGACCAGCGCACGCGCGGACGATAGGCGCGTGCGCTGGTGAACTCAAACGCAATCACGGCTTGGGCTGTGCTGGTTTTGGCGCCGTCGTTATCGGCCAGTCATCCGTGCGGAACGGCGACGCGGGAATGCCTTCCTTGTTGAACAAGTTCACCACGGGAAAATCAGACCAGCCGTAGCGCACGGCCGCAGGCTTCGCCACTGACGCGCTGCTGACCACGACCTTGTTGCCTTCAATCACCGCATCGGCCCAGTCGAATTTTTTATCCTCCCCGGCGATGGCGAAGCCAGTGAGCTTGCCGCCGCGCGCTTCCAATCCGCCGCCCACGCTGTCGAAGCTCAGAATCGCTTTGCCGTCCTTGAATTTGGCGCCATCGAACTCGGGACCGTCAGCGACGATCTTCTCGCCGTAAGAAATCTTCCGCGCCAGCAACGCGAGCCGCGCGCCGACCGGCTCCTTCTTCGTCGGATGAATGTCGTCCTTATCGCCCACATCGGTGATCACGGCCATGCCGACTTTCTTCAGGTTTTCCGTGGCGAGATATTGTGCTTCACGAAGTTCCGCCCATGAACTCTCACCCGGCGCGGCAGTGATTTCCTCCAACGAACGCTTGCGGCTCATGTCGAACGGCGCGAGTTGCACTTCCAGGAAGGTGAAGTCGCGATCCCAATCGTTGCGCCAGTTCTCGATCATGTCGGTGAAGAGGCGGCGATATTGCCACGCACGTCCGGCGTTGGATTCGCCCTGATACCAGATCGCGCCTTTGATGGCGTAGGGGATGATGTTCGCGATCATGCCGTTGTAAAGTTCGGCGGGTTTCCACGCGCCGCCCGGTCGGCGCTTGGTGAAGGGCTTGCCGTCCTTCTTTGCCTCGGCTTGTTCCTTTTCCCATTGAGCGATTCCAACCTTCGCGCGCTCGGCTTGTGCGGTGTAGCTGTCGAGAATGTCGCGCTTGTAATCCTTGTCATTCGCCATCAGGTCCTCGCGAATCCACACCTCCGCCGGCGATCCACCCCACGACGTGTGGATCACTCCCACCGGCACGCCGAGCGCCTTCTGCAAATCGCGCGCGAAGTAATACGCGACGGCGGAAAAACTCGGGGAACTCTGCGGCCCGCAAATTTGCCAGCTCCCGTTCACATCGTTGGTCGGCGCATTGAGCTTCAGCTTTGGCACGGTGAACAAACGGATCTGCGCATTCGCCGAGTTCGCGATGTCGTTGGTCGATTCGAATGATCTGCCCAACGTCCATTCCATATTGGACTGGCCGCTGGCGATCCACACTTCGCCGACGACCACGTCGCTCACTTGCAACAAAGTGTTCTCGCCTTTCGCAGTGACGGCGCGCACGCGCAACGTGTCCGGGGCGCCCGGCTTCAAGTTTTTCAACTTCACCGTCCACTTGCCGTTCTTCGCGATCGTCGAAGCTTTTTGTCCGCCGAACTCGACCGTGATTTTGTCGCCATCATCAGCCCATCCCCACACCGGGACGGAGGTTCCTTGCTGCAGAACCATGTGATCCGTGAAGAGATGATGCAGTCGAATTTCAGCGCGCGCGGAGAAAACGCCGAGCGCGAGGATGAGGAATGCGCGAAACAATGCGTTTGGTTTCATGTGCGCAGTGAGGCGGATTGCCATGAAATCGTCAAGCGATGCGACGTTTCACTTCGTTTCCACGCACGGAAAATTTCCCGGCATGGACACGCATCAACCCTGTGCGATACTGTCGCCCGCGTTTCGCGAAACCCGTGCAAAAGTATCCAAAACACTATTGCGGTGTCTTCGGCATTTTCGGTCACCCGAATGCCGCGGAACTGAGTTACTACGGTCTTTACGCCCTGCAGCATCGCGGCCAGGAGAGCGCGGGCATCGTCGCCAGCGATGGGAAAACCTTCCGCACCCATCGCGGCATGGGGCTCGTCTCGCAAATTTTCAACGGCGACGTGTTGCACAATCTTGTCGGCTCGACCGCCGTTGGCCACACGCGCTATTCGACCACGGGTTCGTCCAACCTGCGCAACGCGCAGCCGCTCACGGTCGATTGCGCCAAGGGACAAATCGCCATCGCTCACAACGGCAACCTGACCAACGCCGCGGAACTGCGCGAGCAACTCGAGTCGAAGGGCTCGATCTTTCAAACCACGGTCGATAGCGAAATCATTCTCCACATGATGGCGCAGCCGAGCCTCAACGGATTGAATGGCCACGGGGGCAATAATCTGGTCGAGACGATGCGCCGCATCGAAGGCGCGTTCTCGCTCGTGATCATGACCGAGCACGAGTTGATCGGCGTGCGAGACCCGCATGGTTTTCGTCCGCTCTCGATCGGCAAGGTGGACGACGCGTGGGTGCTGGCGAGCGAAACCTGCGCGTTTGATCTGATCAACGCGAAGTTCGTGCGCGACGTGGAACCGGGCGAAATTGTCGTCATCGACAAAGACGGTTTGCGCAGCGTGAAGTACATGCCCGAACACCAGCGCCGAGCATTTTGTATTTTTGAGTACGTGTACTTTGCGCGCCCGGACAGCACGATCAACGGACGCAATGTTTACAAGACGCGAGTCGAGATGGGCCGCGAACTGGCGCGTGAATTTCCGGTCGAAGGAGATGTGGTCATCCCTGTTCCCGACAGCGGCAATTGCGCGGCACTGGGTTACTCGCTGGAGAGCGGCATTCCTTTCGAGATGGCGTTCGTGCGCAACCATTACATCGGACGCAGTTTTCTTCAGCCCTCGCAACTCATCCGCGACTTCAATGTGCGCGTGAAGCTCAATCTCATTCCCGACCTCGTGAAGGGACAGCGCGTGATCATCGTCGACGATTCGATCGTGCGCGGCACGACCTGCAAGTCGCGCGTGAACAATTTGAAGGAAGCCGGCGCGAAGGAAGTTCACGTGCTGGTGAGTTGCCCGGCGCACATGAACCCGTGCGTTTACGGAATCGATTTTCCTGACCGCACCAAGCTGATGGCGGCGAATTACTCGCACGACGACATTCGCAAATATCTCAACGCCGACTCGCTGCATTACCTCTCGCAGGAAGGCATGGTGAAGGCGACGGGCCTTCCGAAGAATTCCTTCTGCATGGCGTGCTACGACGGTGAATACCCGGTGAAATACAATCCGAACACCGACAAGGAGATCATCGAACGCCGCCGCTTCCGCACCGAATCCTTCGGCGATTCACTCGCGCGCGAACAAGCGCAGATTCGTTTGCTGTAGTGAGGCAGTGAAGTAGTGGGGCAGTGAAGTAGTGGGGCAGTCGTCCCGACTGCCACCCGTCCACTGGCCGTCCCGGCTGGTGGCCCTCATTCCGCATTTCATTTCGCGTTCTGTCCGCCGCGCAGTAACGCAATCACTTCGCCATGCACCGCCTTCATCTGTTCGCTCATCTGCAAGAAAGCTTGTCGTGCCGCAGGAGACGGCTCGCTTTGCGCCGCCACAAGCGCCAGATACTGCGCATACCCCAACGCCTCGGCCTGCGTGAGCAAAAGCTTGAACTCGAAGTCCGCACCCGAGGAATGAAGCAACTCGTTCCCGCGCGCTTTCGATTCCGCTTCGCGCGTCGCCTGTTCGCCCGGCGGAAGCGCAGTGTGTTTCAAGCTCAGCGTCCGATCTTCACGTGCGAGCTTTTCCAACCGCTCATGAACCGCGCCCGCCGTGACCGATACTTTCTTGATGACGTCGCGAAGCTCGCGGCGTTCCCGTTTGATGATCAGGAGCTTGCTCACGTTTTTTTCATCGCCAAGCAGGTCGTAGAGAAGACTGGCGGCGTTGTTGCGCGTCTCCACGAGACTCGTCGCGCCGTTGGTCGAAGCAGTGGCAGGTGATGAACCCCGCCGTTGAAAAGATTCGCAGCCCATCGTCAGCAACAAGGTCGTTGCGACGAGGGCAAATCGGGCCGCGCTGCGCGTCAGTAGTTTTGTTCGTGCCTCCATGCCGCAGGGTCGCACGTCTGGCCGCAGGAGCAAACAGCTTCGAACGGCGCGCATACCCGCCGCGTGTTCTTTGGGGGACTCTTGCCGTAAGTCAATTCTAGCCACCCGCTCCGTGCGTCAGTGTCCAGCAGAACAATGACACGCGTTCAACCATTGCCGCTCGCGGTCGCCGGTGTGGCGTTGATTGCCCTGGCGATCTTCTGGGCCGTGCCTGCGCAGAAGCGAATCGCTCCGCGGTTGCCGGGCGCGGATGGACGTCCCGAAACCGCAGCAAGCGGCGGCAGCGGCGGCAATCCCGTGTTGCGCGGCAGCGTCATCGCCGGAGTTGCGAAGCCCGCCGAGCTTGTCGGCACGTGGGCACGCTTCCGCGGCGATCAACTCAGCGGCATCGCCACGCAATCCGGAACGATTGCGCGCACATGGAGTGACACCGGTCCTCGCAAGCTCTGGTCGCTGAACGTCGGTGAAGGTTACGCGGGCGCGGCGATCTGGCGCGGGCGCGCGTTCGTGATGGATTACGATCGCGAGAAGAAACATGAGGCGCTGCGCTGCGTGTCGCTCGCTGATGGTCAGGAAATCTGGCGCTACTCATTTCCCAATTCGATCAAGCGTGATCACGGCGTGACACGCACGGTGCCGGCGATTGTTTCCAATCTCGTCGTGGCCATCGGCCCGAAGTGTCATGTGCTCGCAGTCGACGCGAACACCGGCGCCCTCCGTTGGAGCATCGACATGGTGAAGGAATTCGGCGCGACGATTCCGCCGTGGTACACCGGCCAATGCCCGCTCGTGGATGGCGACAAGGTCATTCTCGCGCCCGGCGGACCAGACGCGTTGCTCGCCGCGGTCGAGCTCACGACCGGCAAAATCATTTGGCGCACGCCCAACCCGCGCGGCTGGAAAATGACTCACTCGTCCGTAATGCCGATCGAATTCAACGGCCAGCGCATGTTCCTCTATTGCGGCAGTGGCGGCGTGGTGGGCGCTTCCGCGAACGACGGCAAAATTCTTTGGGACACGATCGATTGGAAAATTTCTCTCGCGACCGTGCCGTGCCCGATTGATCTCGGCGGCGGGCGGCTGTTCCTCACCGGCGGATACAACGCGGGAAGTCTCTTTCTCCAATTGAAACAGGACGGCGACAAAATCACGTCCGCGATCGGAACACGTTTGAAGGCCGACGTCTTCGGCGCAACGCAGCACGCACCGGTTCTTCACCGCGATCACCTCTTCGGCATTCGCGCGGATGGCCGATTCGTCTGCCTCACGCGCGAAGGCAAAATCGCGTGGACGAGCGAAGCCGGCAGCAACTTCGGTCTCGGTTCTTTCATGATCGTCAACGACGTCATCCTCGCGCTGAACGACAGCGGCACGTTGCACCTGATCGAAGCCGATCCCGCCGCTTACAAGCCGCTCGCGAAAGCGAAGGTCCTCGACGGACCCGAAGCGTGGGGGCCGATGGCCTTCGCTGATGGACACCTCATCGTTCGCGATCTCAACAAGATGGTCTGCCTCGATGTCGCGGCGCACTGACCATGAGCCGGATTTCGCCAGCCAAAATAAGCGCGGCATTCCGCCACAAGAGTTTAGTCACCCCTTCCATGTGCGCGCAGCGTGTCATTGAGCAGCAAAAATTGCTGCGAACCGAAAAGCTTATGGCTGGCCTGGGGACAAGTTCATCGTGCGCTCGACGTGAATTCATTCGCGCCGCCGCACGCTACACGCTCCTCACCGCCATCACCGTCGGCGCCGCAGTATTCGGACTGCGCCGCACCGACGCCTCGTGCCAAAAGAATTTCGTCTGTGGTTCATGTCCCAAGTTCACCGGGTGCCAGCTTCCGCCAGCGCGGGAGAAGCACGCCCAACGCAAGGAGGAGTTGTGAAAAAACAGATTCCGCGTCGGCAATTTTTCCTCGATACCGTGCTCGCCACAGGCCTGCTGGGTCTGGGCGCGAAGGCTTCTGCGGCAACGCCCGCACCTTCGCACGTCGAGCATCTCGACAATGATCTGGAGCGATATCGTAAGGTTGACCCCGCGCTCATCCGGTACGTGCGCATGTCGCATTTCACGTTGCCAAGGCCCGACGCGCGGCGGCTCACCATCGGAAAAGATGAGCGGCTCTACGTCGCGGCGGTGAACTCAATTCTGATTTTCGACACGCGCGGAAATTCCCTCGGCGAAATCACCACAACGGGCCAAGTGCGCTGTGTTGCCATCGCCGCCGACGGAACAGTGTTCGCGGGCGTGAAGGATCACGTCGAAGTGTTCGACACGAAACTCAAGCGCGTCGCCACGTGGGACGCGCCGCCCGGAAAGCCGCTCGTCACGGGCATTGCTGTGGCCGAGAGCGACGTGTTCGTGGCGGATGCGGGCAATCGCATCGTATGGCGTTGTGACCGCAGCGGCAAACTCGGCCGGCGCATCGGCGAGAAAGATACAGCGCGAAACATTCCCGGCTTCGTTGTTCCCAGTCCCTACTTCGATGTGGAGATCGGCGCGGATGGTTTGCTGCGTGTGACGAATCCCGGACGCCATCGCGTCGAGACGTATACCTTTGATGGCGATCTCGAATTCTCGTTCGGAAAACCCGGTGCCGGCATCGCCTCGTTCTGTGGTTGCTGCAACCCATGCAACATCGAACTGCTTCCTGACGGGCGCGTGGTGACATTCGAGAAGGGTCTGCCGCGCGTGAAAGTTTACTCCGCAAAAGGCGAGCTCGAATGCGTCGTCGCAGCGCCAGCGTGGTTCGCTGATCCCGCCAGGAACCCGGACAACAATATTGGCGGACTCGACGGTGCGATCGACGCGAGCGGCCGCATCTACGTGCTCGATATGATCGAAGGTGACGTGCAGGTCTTCGCACCGCGAAAGGCTTCTGCGTCATGAATGAGTCGCAGCCATCGCCTGTCAGCCGTCGCGAGTTCGTGCGCGGCGGCTTGCGCGTGGGCGCAGTGGCAGCGCTCGGCGGGCTCGGTGGTGTGATGGCCACGCGCAGTTCGGCAGACGATTTCCTCTGGCAGATCGATCCGCAGAAGTGCAGCCAATGCGGCCACTGCGCCACCGATTGCGTGCTCGAAACCTCGGCGGTGAAGTGCGTGCAGAATTTTTCCATCTGCGGCTACTGCGATCTGTGCACCGGCTACTTCGAAGCGGAGCCGATCGCGTTGAACACCGGCGCGGAGAATCAACTCTGCCCGACAGGCGCGATCATCCGGAAGTTTGTCGAGGATCCTTACTTCGAGTACACAATCGCCGAAGACCTTTGCATCGGCTGCGCGAAATGCGTGAAGGGATGCGCGCTCTTCGGCAACGGTTCGTTCCATCTCCAAATTCGCCACGACCGCTGCGTGAACTGCAACGAGTGCGCCATCTCGCGCGCCTGCCCGAGCGACGCCTTCCGCCGCGTCCCGCGCAGCAAGCCGAACATCGAAAGGGTCATCGCGCACTGATGAAGACGAGAGACCACGGAGCACACGGAAAACACGGAACAAAAAAAATTCCGTGTCTTCCGTGTTTTCCGTGGTTTCTCCTTTTTTTCCTGCTTACGGCAACGAACCTTTTCGCCGAACTCAAATTCCCGCCCCCCGAATTCGAAAGCGGCTACAAGATGCCGCAGACGCAGAACCCGATCCCGCGTTCGCTGCTGCTTCAATACGCCGATGTGTTCGTGCTCGCTGCCGCGCTCGGTGTCGCCACGTGGGCCATCTATAAAAAGCGTTCGCGCAAGTGGGTCATCGGCACCAGTGTCTTCTCGCTGCTCTACTTCGGCTTCTATCGCGAAGGATGCGTCTGCGCCATCGGCTCGATCCAAAACGTCTCGCTCGGGCTCTTCAACAGCAGCTACGCGCTGCCTCTCGGCGTGATCGCTTTCTTCGCTTTGCCGCTCGTGTTCGCGCTGTTCTTTGGGCGGACGTTTTGCGCCGCGGTATGTCCGCACGGCGCGCTGCAGGATTTGGTTCTGCTCAAGCCAATCAATGTGCCGCAATGGCTCGAACAAGGGCTCGGCATCATTCCGTTCGTATATCTCGGCATCGCGGTGCTGTTCGCGGCGACGGGCAGTGCGTTCATCATCTGCGAGTATGACCCGTTCATCCCGCTGTTTCGACTCAGCGGCAGCACGACGGCGCTCACGATTGGCGCGAGCTTCCTGATCGTCAGCGTGTTCATCGGTCGGCCGTACTGCCGGTTCCTTTGTCCCTACGGCGCGCTGCTGCGCATCAGTTCGCTCTTCTCGAAATGGCGCGTGCGCATCACGCCGGACACTTGCACGCAATGCACGTTGTGCGCGGAGAGTTGTCCGTTCGGCGTGATTCGTGAACCCGCCGCCGCACCGAGCAACTCGCGCGCGCTGGCCGGCACGCGCAAACGTTTCCTCTGGAGCCTCGCGGTGCTGCCGCTGCTCATCGCTTTGTCAGCCTTTGCGGGAAATCAATTCGCTCACGCCGCGGCCCGAATGCATCCCGATGTTCGACTCGCCGAGATGCACGTGAAGAAGCAGTCCGGTGTCGATCCTGCCCGCGCGCCGAAAGATCAGATCGCCCTCGCGCGTGCGGAACAGGCGAGCACGGAACTGCTCGCACGTGCCGCAACGGTGCAGCGGCGCATTCAAATCGGCGGCTGGATCTTGGGTGGATGGATCGGCCTGGTCGTCGGGCTGAAATTGCTCGGCGTCGCAGCGGGAAAACGCCGCGTGGAATTCGAGCCGGAGCGCTCGGGCTGCTTTGGTTGTGCCCGCTGTTTCCTTTCATGCCCGCAACAACGGATGAAAGACGGCTTGGGCCCGGTTGCCGTTCCAACACCGATCGCTGCGTCGATGGGCAAATGAGTATGCGCACGTTGCTCACAACAATTACGAAGTTTGGGAATCGCGTAGCTCGCATCTCCAGCGACGAAGCGCGCGCGCTGGCGATCATCGCAGCATCGATGGTCGTAATCATCGCGCTCGTGATGCTGATCTCATATCAGCGCGGCGTGGCGGAAGATCCGTTGCGTGTGAGCGAACTGAAGACCTTGCGCGATCAACTGCATCTCGCGCCGAAGGACGAGGCGTTAATGACCCGGATTCGCGCGCTGGATGTGCAGCAACGCGATCGCTACTTCACGCGGGTGAATCGAAATGAGATCGGAGCGTGGTTCCTCGCGGGCGGAACGGTGGTGTTCGTATGGGCCGCGTCAAGGTGGTTCAGCGCCCGCAAACGTCCGTTCCTTCCTCGCGCTCTCACGCCGATGGTCGAGGTCAACCGCAACAATTCGCGAGCGCGTTATGCCATCGCTGGCGTGAGCGGCGTGGTCGTCATCGCATCCGCGATCATCGGCGTGACGCAACGGGTGCAGCTCACGGCGGCTCCCAAGAGCCCGATCATGGCTGGCGCCGTTCCGGACGGCGGAGTGACGCTGGAAACCATGCGGCAGAACTGGCCGCAGTTCCGCGGAGCCGATGCCGGGCTCAGCACTTTGACGAACATTCCGGCGAAGTGGGACATCGCGACCGGCGAGAACATCGCGTGGAAAATTACGCCGCCCGTGCCAGGCGTGAGCTCGCCCGTCGTTTGGAGCAATCGACTGTTCCTCACCGCAGCCGACAAAGCTTCGCGTGAAGTGCTTTGCTTCGACACCGCGAATGGTGCGTTGCTCTGGCGATTGCCTGCGAAGCTCGCCACCGCAGAGGCAGTGGTGAAAATGGAAATTCCTGAGCTGACCGGCGCGGCGATTTCAACGCCTGCCGCCGACGCGCAAAGAGTCTTCGCCATCTTCGCGACGGGCGAATTGATCGCCGCCGATCACAGCGGCCGGCTCGTGTGGAGCAAGAATTTTGGCAAGCCGGAAAATCCGTACGGCCACGCGACATCGCTCGCGATCTGGCGCGACAAGCTCATCGTGCAGCTCGATCAGGGTGATCACGAGGCGAACAAGTCGAAGCTGTATGCATTCGATGTCGCGACGGGCAAGGTCGCGTGGGAAGCGGCACGCCCGCACATCGGCGCATCTTGGGGAACGCCGATCACCTTCAACTCCGGCGGGCGCGATCAACTTGTGTGCGTCGGTGTCCCTGACGTGATCAGCTACGATCCGGCGACCGGTCGCGAGTTGTGGAAGTGCAAAGGCTTCGACGGCGAGATGTGTCCGTCGCCGGGATTTGCCGCCGGCTTTGTGTTCGCGATGATTCCCAGCCAGCAACTGTTCGCCATTCGCGCCGACGGCAGCGGCGATGTGACTTCCACCCACATCATGTGGAAGACGAACACCGCCGTGCCCGACATCACCAGTCCGATCAGCAACGGCGAATTGCTCTTCACGATGGAAACTTACGGAATGCTCACGTGCTACGACGCGAAGAGCGGCGCGAAGGTTTGGGATCATCAATACGAAGGCGAGTTCCAGGCGTCGCCGACGATCGCAGGCGACAAACTATTTCTCTTCACGACCGAAGGTGACGGCATCTGTTTGCGCGTCGGCAAAAAGTTCGAGGAACTTGGCCGCAGCAAGTTCGGCGAGGCGATCAAGGCGACCCCGGCCTTCGTCGGCGAACGGATGTTTGTGCGCGGCGCAACGAACCTCTTCTGCATGATGGCGAAAGGAGCGACGAAGTGAAAACGTCGCACGGTATCATTGGCGGGCACGCGAAGCGTACGGGGAACGCACGCGCCCTCGCGTGCTGTGTTCCGCGCCCTCGCGGAACACCGGGGGACGTTGGGATATCCGATGGTTTCAGGAATGCCATGCGTCTCGCCCCGACCGGCGAGGGCGCTGGTCGGAACACGCGAGGGCGCGTGTGCTCCCCGGAGGAATCGCAATGAGCGCATGGGCTTCAGTTCTCGCCGAGGCGGATAAACGCGCTGCGCGCGACGCCGAAATTTTCGGACCCGTGGACGAGATCGTGGCGCGCATCGGGCGCGAAGCTGACTGCGTCATCCCGATTCTCCAGGCGATTCAGGAGCACTTCCGTTGGTTGCCTGAACCAGCCCTGTGGCGCGTTTGCGAGACGACGAAGATCACGCCCGCGCAGATTTGGGGCATCGCTACTTTCTACGATCAGTTCCGTCACAAGCCAGTCGGCAAACACATCGTTCACGTCTGTCACGGCACCGCCTGTCACGTCACGGGCGCGGACCGAGTCGAGGAAGCGTTGCGTCGGCAGCTTGGAATTCCGGCGGGCGGCGACACTGATCCCGAGGGCGAATACACGATCGAAAGCGTTGCGTGCCTGGGCTGCTGCACGCTCGCGCCGGTTCTTAAGTTCGATGCCACGACTTACGGTCATCTCGACGCGCAACGTTTGCCCGCGGTGGTCGCGGACTTCGAGGATGTCGCGTCGCAGAACCCCACGCACAGTTGCGATCACGATCATGAGCACAACCATGAACACGGCAACGTGATCAAGGTCGGCCTCGGCTCATGCTGCGTGGCGAAGGGCAGCGACCGTTTGTTCACGGCGCTCAAGGCTGCCGCGAAGGAAACCGGACTTGATGTGCAGGTGAAGCGCGTTGGCTGCGTCGGCATGTGCCATCGCACGCCGATGATTGAGGTCGCACGCGAGGGCAAGGAGTCGAAGTTTTTTGATGCGTTGCAACCGACTGAGGCGCGCCAGCTCGTGTTGGAACATTTTCGTCCCAGCAATCCTTTGCGACGCGCGATCGGTTTCGGTACGAAGCTGCTCGATCGCTTCCTGACCGATGACGCGCAGGACTCCATCTCGCGCCACGTGTTGAACGTGCGCGATCCCGCCGTCGATGCGTTCCTCGGCAAACAGATCCACATCGCGACGGAACTCTTCGGCGAGGTCGATCCGCTCGACCTCGACGAATATCTGGCGCACGACGGGTTCAAAGCATTGCGTCGTTGCTTGGGGCAGTCGGTGTTTGTGGCGGAGGCCAAGACGGGGATCGTCAGTGAAAACGGAGCGGCGGTTCCCCGCACCCCAGCCCACACCCCAGGGGCGAGGGGGAAACGTTCTCCGGTTTTGGAGAAGCCCGAGACGGGAGCCGCTACCAAAGTCACGGGAGAAAAAGACAACGTTGGCAAGCTGTCCCCTCTCCCCGAGGGAGAGGGCAAGGGTGAGGGGAAACGTGGCGTCATCACTGGAATTGCTTCGCCATCGACCGCAACGCTTCCGCTGAATCCGCTCAAGCCCGACGAGATCATCGACATGGTCACGAAGGCCGGCGTGCGCGGGCGCGGCGGCGCGGGATTTCCGACGGGACCGAAGTGGAAGATCGTGGCCGCGCAAAAGAACGAGACCAAGTACGTCATCTGCAACGGCGACGAGGGCGACCCCGGAGCGTTCATGGATCGCATGCTGCTCGAGTCGTTTCCGTATCGCATCATCGAGGGGCTGGCGATCGCGGCCATCGCCGTCGGAGCACACGAAGGTTTCTTTTACATCCGCCGCGAATATCCGCTCGCCGTCGAGCGGATCACCGCCGCCATCGCCCAACTCGAGAAGCGCGGGTTCCTTGGCGAGAAGCTGCTCGGGACGAATTACTCGCTAAAATTTTCCGTGAAGGAAGGCGCGGGCGCGTTCGTGTGCGGCGAAGAGACGGCGTTGATCAAGTCCATCCAAGGCGAGCGCGGAATGCCGCGATTGCGTCCGCCGTTCCCGGCCGAGTCGGGTCTCTGGGGAAAACCAACGCTCATCAACAACGTCGAGACGCTCGCGCTGTTGCCATGGGTTTTGCGGCACGGCGCGGAGAAATTCGCCGCGATCGGCACCGCGACGAGCAAGGGCACGAAGGTGTTCGCGCTCGCCGGCAAGATTGTTCGCGGAGGACTGATCGAGGTGCCGATGGGCACGACCATTCGCGAGATCGTTCACGAGATCGGTGGCGGAGTCGGCAAAGGACGGCGCTTCAAGGCGGTGCAGATTGGCGGGCCAAGCGGAGGCTGTATTCCGGCGCGGCTTGCGGAGACGCCGGTGGATTACGAGTCGTTGCGCGAAGTCGGCGCGATCATGGGTTCGGGCGGGCTCATCGTGCTTGATGACGGCGACTGCATGGTGGACATCGCGCGTTACTTTCTTCAATTCACGCAGGAGCAATCGTGTGGCAAATGCACGTTCTGCCGCGTCGGCACGCGGCGCATGCTCGACTTGTTGAACCTCATCTGCACCGGCAAAGCGCGCCGCGAAAATCTGGAAGAACTCGAACGCCTCGCACCTTCGGTGTCGATGGGCAGCTTGTGCGGCCTCGGCAAAACGGCGCCGAATCCCGTTGTCACCACGCTGAAATATTTTCGTGACGAATACGAAGCGCACCTGCAAGGCCGCTGTCCATCAGGCAAGTGCCAGGCGTTGATCAAGTATTCCATCACTGATCATTGCACCGGCTGCACCATTTGCGCACAGCACTGTCCGGTGAACGCAATTCCGGTCACGCCGTACGCGCGGCACGTGATTGATCAAACTTTGTGTACGAAATGCGACACGTGTTTGCGCGTGTGTCCGCATCAAGCGGTGGAAGTGAAATGAGCGCCAAGATCACCATCGACGGTCGCGAAGTGGAAGTCGCCGACGGACAAACGGTGCTCGACGCCGCGCGCAAGCTTTCGATCGACATCCCGACACTTTGCTTTCTCGAAAAATGCGGACCGATGACCTCGTGTCTCGTCTGCATCGTGAAGATGAAGTTCAACGGCCGCACAAGCGTGGTGCCATCATGCGGCATGAAGGCCGTCAGCGGCATGGTCGTGGAGAGCGAAACCGACGAGGTGCGCGACATGCGGAAGACGGCGCTCGAACTTCTCCTCAGCGATCACGTCGGCGATTGCTTCGCACCGTGTCATCGCATCTGTCCGTTGCGCCTCGATATTCCCGAGATGCTGCGGATGGTGAAGGAGTCGCGCTTGCCCGACGCGATGAAGCTCGTGCGCGACACGATGCCGCTTGCTTCAGTGACGGGACGCCTGTGCAACAAACCGTGTGAACAAGGCTGTCGTCGCGGCACGTGGGACGACTCGATGTCGATCCGCGACATCGAATGCATCGCAGCCGACACGGCGTTCGCGAGTGATTACATACCGGCGTGCGTTGCGCCGAGCGGGAAGCGTGTCGCGATCGTCGGCGGCGGTCCGACGGGTCTCGCGGCCGCATGGCAACTCACGCGCGATGGACACACTTGCACCGTCATCGATCGCAGCGCAGCAGCGGGTGGCAGCATGCGCAAAAAACCTCCGGAAGCCGCACTGCCGCGTCGCATCGTCGATGCCGAAGTCGATCTGCTGATTAAGATGGGCGTGACGTTTCGCTTGAAGAGCGAACTCGGACGCGACGCCACAGTTGGCGCGCTTGCGTCGGAGTTCGACGCTGTGCTGATCGCGATTGGCGAGAGCGCAAAGACGCAAGCGCCTTCGCTTGGACTCACCGCGCTGGCGACAGGATTGAAGGTCAGTCCCACCGGACAAACATCGATGGAGAATGTTTTCGCAGCCGGCGCGGCAGTTCGTCCGGCGGCGCAAGTAACGCGCGCCATCGCCGAAGGAACGGCGGCGGCGCGATGCGTTGATCAGTTCCTTCGCGGCCAGCCGATTCGCCGCAGCGAGAAATCCTTCTCCAGCATCATGGGAAAAGTAGAGCGCGAGGAAGTGGAAATTTTCATTCACTCGACAGCCGCTGAGCCGCCCTCAAGTTCGCCGTGTGGATCGTGCGGCTTTGTCAATGAAGTGGATGCGAGTGCCGAAGCGAGCCGGTGCCTCCATTGCGACTGCCGCGCGGAAGGGAATTGCTCGCTCCAGCATTACTCCGAAATGCTCGGCGCTGATCCGGGACGGTTCCGTCAGCAGCGTCGGCGTTTCGAGCAGCATGACCATCCGGGCAACGTTCTTTACGAGCCGGGCAAGTGCATCCTCTGCGGCATCTGCGTAGAGATCGCGAAGCAATCGGCAGAACCGCTCGGGCTCACCTTCATTGGGCGCGGATTCGATGTGCGCGTTGGCGCGCCGATGAACCGCGAGTTCGACGCCGGCTTGCAGAAGGTGGCGGCCGAGTGCGTCGAGGGTTGTCCGACGGGTGCGATCTCGTTCCGGAGCGGCAAAACGGTTTCCCCGTTGCCAAATCATCAGCACTGAAACAACAGTCACGCCCATGATGCCTCGCGTTCTTCTCGCCATCGCGTCCGCCGCGCTTGCCTTCTGCTTGCGCGCCGCCGACACGACGTTCACTCCTCAAAATCCGCCGCAGATGAAGCCGATCGCGAATCGGAACTCGCCGGCGCATCAGGCGACGAAGCTGTTTCAGCGCGGGGCGAATCTCGGAAATTATCTTGAGGTGCCGCGCGGACAGGACTGGGGCGTGCGCGTGTCGGCGGATGAATTCGCGACGATGCGCGCGGAAGGTTTTGATCATGTCCGCATTCCGTGCGGCTGGCACCATTACGCGGGCCCGGCGCCTGAGTTCAAATTGTCGGACGACATTTTCGCGAAGGCGGATTTCTGCGTGACGAACGCGCTCGCGGCGAAGCTAAACGTGCTGATCAACATCCATCACTTCGACGCTTTCACGAGCGACCCCACGAACCAGACGGAGAAGTTCATCGCTGTGTGGAAACAGATTGCGGCGCACTACGAGAAATTTCCGAACACGCTTGCGTTCGAGTTACTCAACGAACCGAAAGACGCCGCAACGACCACGGTGTTGAATCCAATATTCGCACGCGCCATCGCGGAGATACGGAAGACGAATCCGAAACGCACGATCTTCGTCGGGCCGGGCAAATGGAACCAAGTGAGCGAGTTGAAGAACCTGGTGCTGCCGAATGACGACGACAATCTCATCGTGACGGTGCATTGCTACGATCCGTTCTACCTCACACATCAGGGCGCGACGTGGTCCGGAGCGGACACGAAGGTGAAGGGCATCCAGTTCCCTGGCCCGCCCGCGACGCCGCTTGTGCCCGATCCGAACTTGAAGTTGAACAAGTGGGTCGTGGATTGGATCAAGCGCTACAACACCGAACCGGCCGCGACGAACCCGAGCGGCCCGTCGGCGTTCGTGCCGAAGCTGAAGCTGGCACACGCCTGGGGCGAGCATTACGGGCGGCCGATGCACGTCGGCGAATTTGGCTGCTTCACGACGGCAGATCCAAAGTCGCGCGAAAATTTTTACCGCGAATTCCATCAGAGCGCCGAGGAACTGAAACTCGGCTGGGCGATCTGGGATTGGAGCGCGGGCTTCAAGTATTGGGACAAGAAGAAGAACCAGCCCGCGCCGGGAATGCGCGAGGCATTGTTCGGCGCGAAGTAATTTCTCACCCCGATGGCGACACAGATCGAAGCGGTGATTTTCGACATGGACGGCGTGCTCTGCGATTCAGAGGCGCTCATCTGTACGTCGGCGGTGGAGATGTATCGCGAGTTGGGAGTGACGGTGCAGCGTGGGGATTTTCTTCCATTCGTTGGCACCGGCGAGGATCGCTACATCGCCGGCGTGGCGGAGAAATATGGCGTGAGCTTGAACCTGCCAAAATCCAAGGCGCGCACTTACGAAATTTACCTGGCGCTGGTGCCGACGCAGTTGGAGGCATTTCCCGGCGCGGTGGAGTTGGTAAAGCAATGTCGCGGCGCCGGACTCAAGACTGCCGTCGCATCGAGCGCCGATCTCGTGAAGATCAAGGCGAACCTGAACAAGATCGGGCTGCCGGTCGAAACGTGGGATGCGATCACCAGCTCGGAGGACGTGGTGAAGAAGAAACCCGCGCCGGACATTTTCCTGGCGGCGGCGCGGAAGCTGCGAGTGGCGGCGGAAAAATGTGTCGTGATCGAAGATGCAGTCGTGGGCGTCGAGGCGGCGCGCGCCGCGGGGATGAGGTGCATCGCGGTGGCGCACACGTTCGCGGCGGACCAACTTGCCGGAGCTGATTTGCTGCGCTCGAAAATCGCGGAAGTCACGGTCCCAGAATTGCTCGGCGGCTAGGACATCGTCGCCTCACTCGAAGCTTTTCTCGATGAACTCGCGGATCACGGCGATCTCTTCGTCGATGATCGTGTGCGGCATGTTGAACTCGCGCCATTCAATCTGAATGCCACCAGCGCGCAACTCTTCCATCTGTTGCTTCACGTTCTCAAACGGGATCAGCGGATCCTGCCGGCCATGAGTGACCAGCACGCGCTGCTCTTTCGCGACGGGCACCGCTTCGCGCAACAGTTCCGCCGCATCGAGCACGTAGCCGCTCATGCCGATAAGCGCAGCGAAGCGGTGCGGGTATCGAAGTCCAGTTTCGAGCGTCATCAAACAGCCCTGTGAGAAACCGGAGAAAATGGTTTGCCCGGTTGGAAATCCAGCGTCGCGCTGCGCATCCAGCAACTCGCCAAGCAAGCGCTCGCTGCGTCGCACTCCGGTGACGGCGTCGCCATCATATTCGTACCAGGAGTAGCCGCCGTAGTAAGAATCAGGCGCGTTGACCAACAGGTAATTGAGCCAAGGCAGCCGAAACGCCTGCGGCACCCAGGCGTATCCGTCCATGCTGTCGCCCAACCCATGCAGCACGATCATCAAACGGCGCGAGCCGCGTTCCTGCGCGGCGATGAACTTAGTCTCAAGCATTACGGGCGAACGGTGGCGTGAGTGCGCGCGGGAGTAAAGCTGCTCGATGCGCCGCCGCAGATTCTTCGTGCCTTCGTGCCTTCGTGGTTTAATTTCCGCAGCACTGTGGCATTGCGCGTAAAAATCTGCGGGATTACGAACGTCGAGGACGCCGTCGCGGCAGTGGATGCGGGCGCCGATGCGCTCGGCTTCATGTTCTTCGAGAAGAGCAAACGCAACATCACTTTCGAGCGCGCCGCGGAGATCATTCGCGCGTTGCCGCCGTACGTCGCGAAAGTCGGCGTGTTCGTGAATGCAGCGGAAGACTTCATTCGCGAGTGCATCGAGACAACTGGCATCGACACGCTCCAATTGCACGGCGAGGAGTCGCCGGAATTCTGCGAGTGTTTTGCTCCGATGAAAGTCGTGAAGGCGTTTCGCGTTCGCGATGAGAATTCACTGCAAGCCTGCCTCGGGTATCGGAACCATGCGTGGTTGCTCGACAGCTTTGTGGCGGATGCACTCGGCGGGACCGGCGTGACGTTCAACTGGGACGTGGGCATCGAAGCCGTGAAGCTCAATCGCATGATCGTGCTCGCCGGCGGATTGAAACCTGAGACGGTGGCAGATGCGGTTCGGCGGGTGAGACCGTTCGCGGTGGATGTGTCGAGCGGGGTGGAATCGCAGCCCGGCCGGAAGGATCACAGAAAAATCCGGGGGTTTGTCCACGCTGCAAAGTCAGTTAACTGACTGGCGATGTAACCGGATCACCAGCGGGGCGTCTTAACCGGCACCACACCAGAGGACTCAGCAATGAAAACGGCATTGATTATCGGAGGGGCATTGTTCGTTCTGCACGCGTTCGCGCAACAGGCGCAGTTCGTCAGCCCGATCAGGCTCACGAATCGCGAGGTGGCGCTGAGCGTGAATTCCACGGCTGGACAATTCTATCGTGTCGATGCCGCGACCAATCTGACGGTGTCGAATCGCTGGAGTTCGCTTGTTTCATTCCAGAGCACTGGCGCGAACCAACACACGGATTCCGCCGCGCCGTTTTCGATCTCGCGCTTTTACCGCGCTGAACAATTGACCAACGCGCCGCTCTTCACCGGCGATCATCTCAGCACGACCAACGGCGGCGACATCGTGATGCGGCCCATCAACCACGCGAGCTTCGTGATGAGTTGGAATGGGAAGGTGATCTACAACGATCCTGTCGGCGGCGCGACGCCGTACGCCGGTTTGCCGAAGGCGGATTTGATTCTCGTGAGCCACAGCCACAGCGACCACTTCAGCAGCAGCACGCTCGATGCAGTGCGCGGAACGAGTTGCGTGATCCTCGCGCCCATCGCCGTTTACAACGGCATGACGACGACGTTGAAGGCGCTGACGACTGTGTTGACCAACGGTGTTTCAACCAACGTGTATGGAATCACCGTTGAAACGGTCACAGCGACAAACTCAAACCATGCCCCGGGCTTCGGATTGGGCTACGTGCTGAACATGGGCGGGCGGCGCATTTACATGGCCGGCGACACGGGAGATATACCGCCGATCCACGCACTGACGAACATTGACGTCGCATTCGTGTGCATGAACACGCCGTTCACGATGACTCCCGCCCAAGCGACGAATGCCGTGCGCTCGTTTCGTCCGGGAGTCGTTTACCCGTATCATTACAAGGACGCAGCACCGAGCAACGCCACAACGAACGCGGCTTACTTCAAACAAATCCTCGGGCTCGACTCGGGCACGGAAGTGCGGCTGCGGAAGTGGTACTGACAGAGGTGTTGTGAGTAAGTTAAACAACTTGGTTTTTGTGCCGGCGGCAACCGTGCTGCTGTGTGGGTGCGGCAAGCAGATCGATCCGCGCGCGATGGAAATCGTGCAGGCCCGACGCGATGCTGCCGAACAAGCCAAGCCAAAAACATCTCCAGCACCGGAATTCAAAACGTCCTCCGATTTGCCTGAGCGGGTGCCGACACTTTCTCTCGTCGGTGATAAGTGGGACTGGGACAACGACTCGTCGTTCTATTACATCACCGGGCGCGTCACAAACAATACGGCACGCCAGCTCGGCCTCGCGATGGTCTCCTTCAATATTTACGACGACTCCGGGGCTCAGATCGGAACGACGCGCGACCTGGTGAACAATCTCGATGGACATGGCGTGTGGCGTTTCAAAGCGCTGGTGGCGCAGAAAAACTTCCGCAGTGCGAAATTGGTCGAGTTGAAGGGGCGGTGAGGGCACCGCGCCCTACCAATCCAGTTACTCCACCATCGCCGTCTCACGTTCCTTTTTCTCCCACGCGCGCTTGCGTGGCTCGGGGAGGCTGGTGTCCACCTTCGCGTAGAATGTCTCCTCGCCCAGCAGGTCATTGATCGCTTTTTGAAACTCACGCGACGGCGCTACGAAATACCGGTCGTTCACTTCGATAGAGATCAGCGCGTTATTCTTCGGATGCCGGATACGCAGGAAGAGCGGGACCTTTCCGGGGAATTGCTGCACGAGTTCAAAAATCGCCTTGAGCTTTTCGTCGTTCAGATGAACGGCGCTTACGTGCAGGTGAACCTGCTTTGTGTATTTCTTTGGCGCATCATCAAGCGGCATGATTTCCGTGGGGAAAATCTTCGGGCGATCTTCGTCATTGTTTACCTCGCCGACGAGGAACATGGCTTTGTTCGCTTCGAGCAGGTGACGGAACTTGTCGTGGTTCTCGTTCATGCAGAGCATCGTGAACGAGCCTTCGAGGTCTTCGAGCGTGATCATCGCGTAAGGCTTGCCGCTCTTTTTCGACACGCCTTGCTGCACGCCAGTGATGATGCCGCCGATGCACGTCATGGTGCGCGTCGCGAGCGCGTCCGCGTCGTAAGTGATGACTTTGATTCCCTTTTGCTGCGCGTTGCGGAGCGCGGTCGAAATGCCCTCGCGGTTCTCGCACGCGGCGGCGATTGCATCCACGCCGTGCGTGATCCACGTCTCGACGATTTCGTTTTGCTTCGCGGGATCGGACTCGGTCGGGCCGTCGTAAAGAAGCTTCACGTTCAATTCCTTCGCCGCCTGTTCAGCGCCCTGACGCGCGGCGATGAAATAAGCGTTGCCCTTGCTCTTGGGCATGAAGGCGATCGTGAGTTGCTTGCCACCGGAAGCGCCGCCAGTTTGCGCACCGCTGTCTGATGACGGCGCTGAAGGTTTGCAGCCTGCGAGAATGGCCGCCGCGATGATTGTTACTCCCGCTGATGGTGACTGACCCGAATGGCCCTTATGATTACTACCAGCACAGCGTGGCCAACGTGTTTGCGCTGCTGGACGGTTATGTGCGCCGGCGGTTGAGAAGCCTGCTGGCAAAGCGACGTGGACGAACGGTGCATGGGACCGGGGCCGCCCATCAAAGATGGCCCAATGCCTGGCTGGCCCGGCATGGACTCCAAAGCCTGAAGGAGCTTCATGACTGGAAGCGGACAATCGTAGCGCTACGAACCCACTGACTGGAGAGCCGGATACGGGAGATCCGCCCGTCCGGTTCGGAGGGAGGGGCAAGGGAAATCCCTTGCTCCTACCCTATCCCTATCCTCTTTGAGTTCCACCACAAGCTACAGGCTTGTCGGTTTTGTGCTGTACTCGTTCTGAAGATTGGCCGTTCGCTTACTTCGCGGACGGCCAGAGGCCGCAATTCACCGACTGAATTTGAGCAAGCTGCAATGAGGTGGAAGTTGTCGCGCTGCGACAACTCCGTCGGCGTTCAGCCGACGGCCAGTGGGACTGGCCATCGTCCTGGCCATGTCAGGCGTGCCCTGAACGGGGCACGACTCCTCGCAGCGCGACAAGTTCCACCTGCGAATTCAGTTTCGCTTCGCGGCGAATATCCCGCCACCTCAACTCGTCAGACCGAGGCAACCTGTATGAAAGCTTTATCCCGTCGACGCTTCGTCAAAACCACCGCTGCCGCAATCGCGCTTCCGCACTTCATCCCCTCGCGCGTGCTGGGCGCTGATGCGCCGAGCAAGAAGATCACGATCGGCTTCATTGGCACTGGCGATCACGGCACGAACCACAACCTCAGGCGCTACCTCGAACTCAGCGACGCGCGCGTGGTGATGGTCTGCGACGTCGATCGGCTCCGAATGCGGCGCGCGAAGGAGATCGTGGACTCGAAGTACGACAACACGGATTGCGCCATGGCGCCGGATTTTCGCGACGTGCTGGCGCGGAAGGATATCGACGCCGTGATGATCTCCACGCCGGACCATTGGCACACGCTGATCAGCGTGATGGCCGCGCGCGCGGGCAAGGATGTGCAGTGCGAGAAGCCGACGCTCACGATCAATGAAGGAAAATTTCTCGTGGAGACGATGCGCAAGCACAAGACGGTGTTTCAGACGAGCACCGAGGATCGTTCCGTTCCTGTTTATCACCGCATGGCCGAGCTCGTGCGCAATGGGCGCATCGGAAAGCTTCAGCGCATCGAAGTGATTTTGCCGAAGCAACCGACGAGCCCGGGCATCGCGACCCCGCAGCCGGTGCCCGAACATCTTGATTGGGAAATGTGGCTCGGGCCCGCGCCGTTCGCGCCCTACACGAAGGACCGCACGCATTTCAACTTTCGCTGGATTCAGGATTACTCGGGCGGAATCATCTGCGATTGGGGCACCCACCTCTTCGACACTGCGCAATGGGCGAACAACACCGAGCGCAGCGGCCCGGTCGAGGTCGAAGGCACCGGCACTTATTGGAGCGGCGGCCTCTTCAACACGGTGAAGGATTACGACGTGACGTATCGTTACGCGAACGGCGTCGTGATGACCTGCAAGCCGGGGAACCCGAGCATCAAGTTCATCGGCACGGATGGCTGGGTCGGGAACACGGGCTGGCGCGGCAAGCTCGAAGCGAGTTCGCCCGAGATCGCCAATTCGAAGATCGGCGACAACGAAATCCATCTCTACACGAATGCCGAGGGCGAGCATCACGATTTTCTGAAGTGCGTGAAGAGCCGCAAGGATCCTTACTTTCCTGTGGACATCGGGCATCGCGTCGCAACGGTGTGTCATCTCGGAAATCTCGCGATCCAACTCGGGCGCAAGCTCAAGTGGGATCCGCAAGCCGAGCAGTTCGTGAACGATGCCGGCGCGAACGCGTTGCTCTCACGGCCGACGCGCGCGCCGTGGAAGCTCACCTGAGCCGGAACTTCAGCCGACCGGTGACTTGAGTTGCGCGAGGGTCACGCCTTCGCGCTTGCGCAACGTGGCTTCGAGCTTTGGCACGTAGAGCTGCGTTTCAGACGGGAGATAGTGCGCGATCTCGTCAAAGCTCCGCGCTTTGTGCTTCTTCAACAGTTCGCTCACGCGACCTTCACCGACGTTGTAAGCGGCGAACGCAAGTCGCCAATCGCCGAACCGCAAATAAAGCCGGCGCAGATGCCGCGCCGCCGCGCGGGCGCTCTTCTCGGGATTCAATCGTTCGTCGCGCAGCAGGCCAACGGACAAATCGTAGTCGCGCGCAGTGGCCGGCATGAGTTGGAACATTCCGGCGGCGCCGGCGGGGCTGCGCGCCGTGGCATCGAACGACGATTCAACTTCAGCGATCCACACGAGCTCCGTCGGCACTCGTTCTTCCGCGAAGATTTGTTTGAGACGCGGGAGATGTTTGGCCGCCGCGGCGGGAGCGGGACGTTTCTCGATCACTTGCACCCACACGGAGCGTTCGACGGTCGGTGACGGAGCGGGAAGTCGAACCACATTCGTCGTCTGAGTCGCAACATTCGTGCGCAATGTTTCGGCGACGTCGAAGTAGTCGAGATGCGCCGTGAGCCACGCGGCGTAGGGAGCTGTTTCTTCGTAGCTCGCAAGCACGGGTTGAATTTGCCGCGCAGTCTCGCGCCACGCGCCGAGGTCGTAAACGTAAACGCCATCGAACTGCCGTTGCACGTCGGCAAGAAATTTGCGCACGCGCGACTCATCGACACCAAGCGTATCGAGCACGCGATCGTCGATATTCTCCTTCAGCCAATCATTCGCGCCCTGGAGGATTTCCGAGGGCACGATCTCGCTTTGCGCGTGCGCGGTGAAGACGACACAGCAGCAGAGGATCGCCAGGCAGAGCGTTTTCATGAACAGTTCATCGGCTCGTATGACATGCAGCATAGCGGCCCCGTTCAGAAATGAAATGCACTTCAATGCCGGCTGAGCACCGGTTGACGAGGGTCAACGCTTCGCGGAGGAGTTGCGTAAGACTGGCAAGCATGTCCGTTGTAAATCGATTGCTTGCCGGCGCAGTTTGTTTTCTTTGGTTCTTGAGTTCGCGGGCGGTGGAACTTGAGACGAGGAACTTCGCGCTGCGTGTCTCGCCAGAAACGGGCGCGGCGGAACTGGTGGACAAAACCGCTGGTGTCACGTGGCGGTCACAACGAGCGCGCTTCGGTGAAGTGACGCTGACGGTGAATGGCAAGCCGCTGCGCGTTTCGCTTGGAAAGTGTGAAGCGACATCGGACCGCAATCAACTCGCGCTGAATTTTCATCCACTGACTAATTCCACTGCGTTGCGCGTCCTGGCTCGCGTGGTGAATCCGCAAACGTTCGAGATCAGCTACGACGCTGACGCCGCGCTTCAGGTTGAGAGCATTCGATTACTCGATGATGTGCTCGCGACGAAAGGTGACGGCTATGTGGTGGTGCCGGTGCGCGAAGGGGTGTTGGTTCCGGCGAACAGTGGCCGAGCCTTTACGAATCGATTCGAAACATACGCCTACGAAGGTTGCCACATGGCGATGTTCGGCGCGGTGCGCGAGGGCGCCGCTGCATTGGTGACTTGGGATGATCCCTATCTCACGGCGGAATTGCGCAGTGTTGTGCCGATCAGCGGCGAGCAAGCGTTGACGCCAACACTGGTGATGCGCAAATCCGCCAAATCCTTCCGTGTCGCATTGCTCGGCAAAGGGGACTACGTCGCAATCGCAAAGACGTATCGCGAGATCGCGCGGCAGAAGGGCTGGCTTGTCACATGGGATGAGAAGCTCAAGGCCCATCCCGATGCCGCCAAACTTTTCGGCGCATCGAACGTAAAACTCTGGAGCACGCTTTCCCGTAGCATGAACGACGAGAGCACGAAGGAGGAGTCGGTACGCGTGAGCTGGACCTTCGATGAATCGGCGCAAGTCGCCGAGCATATCAAGCGCGACCTGAAGATTGACGACGTGCTATTCACGATCGGCGGCTGGATTCATCGCGGCTACGACAATCAGCATCCCGATATTTTGCCGACCGCGCCCGAGTGTGGTGGAGACAAGGCATTCGCTGACTGCGCGAAGCGCGTGATGGATCTCGGTTATCTGTTTTGTCTGCACGACAATTACCAGGACATCTATCGCGACTCGCCGTCGTGGAACGAACGTTACATCCAGAAGGCCGCTGACGGCGCCCTTACGAAAGGCGGCAAGTGGGCTGGAGGTCGCGCGTATATCACTTGCGCGAAGATGGCACTCGAGCTCGCGCAGCGTCCGCAAAATCTCGCGGCGGTAAGAAAACTTTCTGGAGCAAACTCATACTTCATCGACACGACATACGCCGCTGGGTTGCAGGAGTGTGGCGACAAGGAGCATCCGCTTACGCGCGCGGATGATATGAAGTGGAAGCAAGCGCTGAGCGATTACGCGCGTGACGTGTTCGGCACGTTCGGCAGCGAATGCGGACGCGAGTGGGCTTTGCCCCACGCTGATTTTTTCGAAGGACTCACCGGTGTGGGCGGCAAGTATTTCCACAACCTTGATCCAGATAAACTGGGTGCAAGCGTCATCCCGCTCTTCGAGCTCGTGTATCGGGACAGTATTGCGATGTATGGGAAGTATGGCTATGACCCTGCGAACGCCGCCGAATATGTGCTGCACCATATCGCGATGGGGCGTCCGCTACATTATCACTCCATGCCGTCGCACTTGTATTGGAAGCAGAAGGGATCGGATGCGTTGCCGTTGCGCGTGAGTGTCGCCGAGTTCAAACAGACTGCGCCGCGGAAAGTCTCCCTGAAGTATCGTTGGGATGTAAGCGGAGGTATCGGCGCGGATATGTCGGTGTTTGTTCATTTCACTGACGAAAAGGGAAAGATTATTTTCCAGGGCGACTTCGCACCCAAGCCCGCCTTGTCGCAGTGGAAGGAAGGTGAAGTGGTGCAGGGTCCGTTTGCTGTGAACGTACCGGCCAACCTCGAGGGCACCTTCGACATTCGCGTGGGCTTGCACAATCCCGGTGCCGGCTCGCGCCCGGCTTTGCTCGGTCGCGACGACGGTGAGCATCGATATTTGATCGGCAAGTTGAATGTGCGCGGCACGAGCATCTCGTTCGTGGCCGCCCCATCCGCGCCTGCGTCCAGCGTCGATCGCGCGGTTTTTTGTCGCGCTGAGAATGGTTGGGCTGAAGGGTTGCACCAATCGGATCGCTTCCTGAAAAACACGCACGAGATTCTGTCTCCGTTGAATCACATCACGGCGCGAGTGCCGATGACTTCGCACGAGTTCCTTACAGCCGATCGCAAAGTTCAGCGCACGGTGTTTGGCGACAATGCCGCAGAAGTGATTGTGAACATGGGCTCGAACGAGTTCCGCTTGCGATCGAAACTGGGTGGTGACGTTGTGTTGCCGGCGCTTGGTTTCTTGATTGAGTCGCCGACGTTCGTCGCTTTCCGCGCTGCTCGATGGAACGGACGTGCCTACAGCGATGCGCCGCTGTTCACGTTGCGAAGTCAGGATGCGCAGGCTTTGGCGATTGCGAAAACGGTGCGCATCTTCCACGCGTTTGGAGAGGATCAGATCGAGTTTCGCGGCGCAACGCGGACGGTCGCGCGTGAAGAAGTGTTCCGCTAGCTGCCCCACGCCACTGGCTCGGCGCGATTTGTTCCGCGAGCGAATCGTAACTGTGTACCGAGGCGACGGCGCTCACGATGAGGATTGCCGCCATCGTTGCTGGCACGGCTTGGGGAAAATGATTTGCCAGCGTGAGACGCTGCGGCGTCAGCAACACGACGCGGTGAATGGCCGTCGCCGCAAGCGTCGCTCATAAAGGCAGCAGTGAAATGACAATCCATGGAACTTTGTTCGGGACCAGGGAGATCAGAATGATTGCCGGTCCCAGGATGCATAGCGGCCAACAAGTCCAGACGCGCGGTAAAGTCATTGACTCGGGTGAAGCGCGTCGGCATCGCATCAGGCACTTGGCCGGCCGTTTAAGCCGGTCTGCAACTCGTAAATATCAGGCCCCGAGGTGCCAGGGAGTCCATCGCGCGCAGGACGTTCGCTTCCAAGCCAAATGTAATCTAATGGCAGGTGGATTTCATGTAGTGCTTCCGTTCTTTCCCGTGAAACAGTCATCGTTTATGGGATGGAACGGTTTTCTCGCATGCGGTTGCACCCCAAACCATGGGCTGAAACTCTGGAACCTTGGCAAAGTTCCGAAGAATCATAGGAAACTCCCGCAGAGCCTTGGGAAATTCTCCCTCCACTCCGGAATGTTTTCCGCAAAAAAACCGTGTTTCCTCTCAAACGAAAGTCCATGGGCGCGAAACCCCGGCGGGATGCCGAAAACCTCGCCGGCTCCGCCGCAGAACCATGGGTATGCGCCGGGAGATTGGGGGCGTTCGCCCCCGCCCCCGGGATGATGCCCGAAAACATCTGGAGCTGGATCATCCCACTCTGGGGTCTTTGCGCCCAAGAGGCTGCATCCGCCGTTCCACTTCAGTAATCCGTACACACGGTACAGGATATTAACCTAGGATCACGACTGCGCCGGCAGCGGCCAGATTCGTCATCGACCAATCCAGCGGCAGTGCAATGCGATGAACAGGGCGATGCAAGCCAACAGAAGGAAAGAAGCCGTGCGCGACAAAGTGCCGGCGTCCGTATCGATTTTTCTTCTATTGCGACGCCAAGATGGAACGCATTCGTCAAGGTGATCGGGCAGTCCCTGAGCAAACTGAAATGGGAACAGATCGATTTCCCAAGCGTTGACGAAAGTTTATGGCGCTTCGATGGATTTCCAGACGTCCGCCATGTGATGCACGTGCGCCATGTGTGCGGCGGCATTCGTGCCGACGTAACTCCAAACATGAAAATTTCCCGCGTCGACGCGGGCCACAAGTGCGAGCGAATGCGTCGGCACCGGCGAAATGGGTTCCAGTTTGAGAGCGACGCGATCAAGAAGTGCATTGGCGCATTCGAGCGTACTCGCGAAAGTGGCCGGTTCGATGTGTGAAAGCGTGATCACAAATGTTTTTTCCCCGCGCATGGCTGCCTTCGCGAACGGCACCCATATATCAATGTGGGCTGGATCGACGACACGGGTGGTCGAGCCGGTTCCCTGTGGC